>RGPS01000190.1 GCA_010084195.1 Terriglobia bacterium | reverse complement strand
CGCAGCAGCCTTGGAGAAGATATGGGCCTCGACCGTGATTGCGTGGGTCAGGTCGCCGGTTCCCAGGATCTTGAGACCGTCGCCCAACTTGCTGATCACGCCGCGCTCCATGAGACTGTCAGCGGTGAAATTGTCACCACCAATCCGGACGAGATCGCGCAGATTGACGATGGCAAATTCTTTCTTAAAGATGTTGGTGAAACCACGCTTCGGCAAACGACGATGAAGCGGCATCTGGCCGCCTTCGAAGCCGCGCATAATGGAGTAGCCTGAGATGGACCGGGCACCCTTGCTGCCGCGACCCGACGTCTTACCCGTGCCGGAACCCATACCGCGGCCAACGCGCTTTTTGCGATGCTTCTGCCCTTCAGGGGGAGTGAGAGAACTGAGATTCATGATTTTTATCCCTTCGCCTTTTCCGACGCCTATTCGCTAACCAGCGCCAGAAGGTGAGGCACCTTCTTCACAAAGCCCCGAAACGACGGGGTATCCGGCTTTTCCACGACCTGATTAATCTTGCGCAGGCCCAGGGCCTTCACAATATCCTTGTGGCTTTGCGGCGTGCAAATCACGCTGCGGATCAATTTAATTTTGATAGTTCCAGTGGCCGACATTTAAGCTTTCTCCGGAGCCAGACCGCGCATTTCACGAACGGCCGCTTTGTCACGCAATTTTTCAAGCGCGTCAATTGTTGCCTTCACGACGTTGTGCGGATTCCGACTGCCAATGGACTTCGTCAGCACGTTCGGGATCCCGCAAGCCTGTACGACTGCGCGAACCGGTCCGCCGGCAATCACACCGGTACCGTCTTTCGCCGGCTTCAGCATGACCAGACCAGCCCCGAACTTACCGAGGACCTGGTGGGGGATCGTATGTTCCAGCAGGTGGACCCGACGCAGATTCTTTTTGGCCGCTTCGATACCCTTGCGGATGGCAGACGGGACTTCCTTCGCCTTACCGACACCAAAGCCAACCACGCGAGCCTGCGCGTCACCGACGACGACCAGAGCTGAAAAGCTCATGTTCTTACCGCCCTTGACGACCTTGGTTACGCGGTTGATCGCGACAACATTTTCCTTCAGATTGAGCGACTGCGGGTCGACCCGTTTCACCGTTGCGATAGCCATTAGAACTCCAGTCCTGCTTCACGCGCGGCTTCCGCCAGCGCCTTCACACGGCCGTGGTACTGATACCCACCGCGATCAAACACCACGGTCCCGATACCCTGTTCCTTCGCCCGCTCCGCGACCCTGCGACCAATCAAAGTCGCAGCTGCAATATTGCCACCCGTTTCGGTGATGCCCTTTTCGGTAGAACTTGCCGACGCGAGGGTTACACCCTTCGAATCGTCAATCACCTGGGCATAAATGTGAGCCACACTGCGGAAGACCGCGAGTCGCGGCCGTTCCGTGGTACCACTCAGCTTTTTGCGGATCCGCCGGTGAATACGAAGGCGGATTTCATCTCTGTTTTGTTTGCCGGCCATGGTTACTTCTTACCTCCGGTCGCGCCGCTCTTACCGACCTTCTTCTTCAGAATTTCGCCGGTGTAACGAACGCCCTTATTCTTGTACGGATCAGGTTTACGGAGCGCACGCATATTGGCCGCAACCTGGCCCAACAACTGGCGGTCATGGCTCGTCAATACGAGGTGCGTCTGTTTGTCAATCCGAAGATCAACACCTTCCGGCAGAAGCAATTCGATCGGGTGAGAATACCCCAAAACGAATGTCGCCAGTTTCCCCTTCACGTCAGCTCGATAACCAATGCCCACGATGTCGAGTTCCCGCGTGAAACCATCCGACACGCCCTTAACGGCGTTGGCGGCAAGTGCGCGCGTTAACCCGTGCAGCGCGGCATATTCGTCGGATTCCCGAATGATATCGAGAATCGCGCCGTTCTGCTGAACGCGTATCCCAGCTGGCACCGGAACTTCCAGTTTGCCTTTGGGACCCTGCACTTTCAATTGATCCGTTCCGATTTCAACCTTCACGCTGGAAGGCACCGGAATCGGCTTTTTTCCTACTCTGGACATTAGTTGTCTCGACCCTTCAATTTACCTGGTCTTACTAAATCGCTACCAAACCTGATGCTTCCCAGGCCGGGCTACTACCAAACTTTGCAAAGCACTTCGCCGCCGACGCCTTCTTTACGCGCCTTGCGACCAGTCATCACACCTGACGGAGTGGTCAGGATACTGATGCCGATGCCACCCTGCACCTGAGGAATCTCGTCTTTACCCGCGTAATTCCGGCAACCGGGACGCGAAACGCGCTCGATCTTCGTAATCACGGGGGAGTTGTCGGGAGCGTACTTCAGATAGATCTTGATGACCTTCTTGACGCCTTCCTCGGCAACCTTATAGTTCGCGATGTAACCTTCCTCTTTGAGGATGCGGGCGATCTCCGTCTTCAGTTTTGAAGCCGGGACGTCAACCTTCGGGTGGCGCGCAGTAATTGCGTTGCGCACCCGGGTCAGCATATCTGCGATAGGATCACTTGTCATATTTGTACGGGAGCCTCGTTATTACCGATGGCCGGACCCCTACCTCCTTTACCAGCTCGCCTTCACTACACCCGGAATCTCGCCATTGAGGGCAAGTTGCCGGAAGCAAAGACGGCACACGCCGTACTTACGCAGGAAACCACGGGGACGTCCGCATCGCCAGCAGCGATTGCGATGACGGCACTGCAGCTTCGGAGTTTTCTTCTTCTGCGCCGCGGCCAGTTTAATATCTTTTGCGATTTTCGCGAGTGTTGCCATGAAATTCTCCTCGGGCCTTTTACTGCTGGCGGAACGGCATCCCCATCTGCTTCAACAGCGCGCGACCTTCAGCGTCCGTCTTGGCAGTGGTGGTGATGCAGATGTTCATGCCCTTCGTCTTATCAACCTTCGAGTAGTCAATCTCGGGGAAGATTAACTGGTCCTTCAGGCCAAGCGTGTAATTGCCACGTCCGTCAAAGGACTTCGACGACACACCACGAAAATCGCGCACGCGAGCCAGCGCCACGTTCATCAACCGGTCGAGGAACTCATACATCTGGTCGCCGCGAAGCGTAACCATAGTACCGATCGCCATACCTTCGCGCAGTTTGAACGCTGCAATCGACTTTGTCGCTTTCGTAATGACGGGCTTTTGGCCAGTAATCGCGCCCAGGTCGTTGACGGCAGCGTCCATCAGCTTGGCGTTGCCGGTGGCCTCGCCCATACCGATGTTGATCGTGACCTTGTCCACTTTCGGGATCGCCATGACGTTGTTGTAACCGAACTCGGTCTTGAGGGCCGGTACCACGTTCTTGAGATAATGTTCTCTGAGTCTGGATGCCATGCTGTTATTGCTTCCTCACGCCTTACTTCTTGTCTAGTGCGCCGCCGCACTTGTGGCAGACACGCTGGCGCTTAGTGACGCCGGCGTCGGTCGTTACCACGGTGTGCTTGATACGAACCGCACCGCATTTGCTGCAAACGATCATCACGTTGGAAACCGCGATCGAGGCTTCCGACTCCGCTACCCCGCCCGCAATCTGCTTGGCCGGGTTCTTCCGGGTATGCTTCTTGACGATGTTGATCTGCTCAACCATGACCCGGCCCGAGGCAGAGTCCACATTCAAAATACGACCAGTCTTGCCCTTATCCTTACCGGCGATGACCTTGACCTGATCGTTCTTCTTCAGCTGAATCTTAACTGGCGGACGCTTGTCCTTCTTGAGTAGCTGACCCATTTAGATCACCTCCGGAGCAAGCGATACGATCTTCATATATTTCTTTTCGCGCAATTCGCGCGCCACCGGTCCAAACACGCGGGTGCCAACTGGTTCGCCCAGTTCGTTCACCAGCACGGCCGCATTGGAATCGAAGCGGATATAAGTGCCATCCTTGCGCCGACTCTCCTTGCGCATGCGTACAATCACGCAACGCACGACCTTGCCTTTTTTGATGTTTGAATCAGGCGCTGCTTCCTTCACCGAGGCGGTAACAATATCGCCCAGGCCTGCGCGTGATCCGAGGTCGCCGCCGCGCGGCGCGATGCAGGCAAGCCTGCGTGCGCCGCTGTTATCGGCTACCTCGAGGATAGTTCTCATCCCAATCATGATGGGTTCTCCTGTTGCCCCAAAATCTTCACTTAAACCTTGACATCGAGGTCAGACGGCTTGGCCGCACCAACCAGAGCGGACCGCCGGACGACTTCTTCCAGCTTCCATCGCTTCAGCTTACTCATCGGACGGCATTCGATAATCCGGACGATGTCGCCGAGCCGGGCAGTACCCTCTTCATCGTGGGCATAAAACTTCTTATGCTTCGTCACGATACGCTTGTAAAGCGGGTGAGGGACGCGTCGCGAAACCTGCACGACGATCGTCTTCTGCATTTTGGTCGAGACGACAGGCCCAACCTTCTCATTTTTCTGCGATTCGCGTTTCTGCGATCCGAGTTCTTCGGCCATGACTACCTCGCTCATATCTGTTTGGCCCCTGCCAATTCACGTTCCCGCAGGTAAGTCAGAAGCCGGGCGCGTTCGCGACGCATCTCACGGAGTCGGCGCAAACCATCCACCTGTCCCATGGACATCTGGAAGCGGATCCGGAAGGTCTGCTCGTCGATCTCTTTCAGCTTCGTCTGCATTTCAGCGGGGTCAAGCCCGCGGAGTTTGTCTGTTTTCATCTCGTGCTCACTCCGCCACTTCGCGAGTGACGAATTTAGTCGTCATCGGGAGCTTGTGCGCGGCAAGCCGCATGGCTTCACGCGCTATATCCACAGGCACGCCTTCCATTTCGAAAAGCACTTTCCCGGGACGGATGACTGCAACCCATTCTTCCGGATTACCTTTACCCTTACCCATACGGGTTTCGGCCGGCTTCTTGGTGATCGGCTTATCGGGGAACAGCCGGATCCACACCTTGCCACCACGCTTGATGAAGCGTGTCATCGCGATACGCGCCGCTTCGATCTGCCGCGACGTAATCCAGCCGCATTCCATTGCCTTGAGAGCGAACTCGCCGAACGCAATCGACGATCCCCGCCAGGCCTTGCCCGTCATGCGACCGCGTTGCTGCTTGCGGTACTTAACTTTCCTGGGCATTAACATAAGTCAGTATTCTCCCGGTCCAATCTTTGCAAATAACGTTTCTGCAGTCAGGTGCGCTACGGTGAAGTTCGCCCGTACGGGCTTATTCTCCGCCGCCCTCTTCCGGCTTAACGTCCGGCTTCGTTTCTTTCCACGTCGGCTGGGCCGGTGGCATCAGGGGTGGCAGAACTGGCGCACTACCCTTCCCTGCCTCGACCGGAGCCGCCTGCTGCAAACCACCCACTGGAGTTGCGACCGACGCCGGTGCCGCACCACGATCACCAGCACCACGATCACCACCACCGCCTGCACGGGGCCCACGGCCACGATCACCACCACGGTCATTTCCACCACGGTCACGATCATTGCGCGGACGCTCGTTGCGGCGCGGTTCGCCGTCAGCCGCCACAGTGCGCTTCCCGTTGGCGAGAATTTCACCCTTGTACAGCCACGCCTTCACACCAATGATGCCGTACGTGGTATGCGCTTCCGAGAAGCCATAGTCGATGTCAGCACGAAGAGTGTGGAGCGGCAACTGGCCCTGCAAATACCATTCGCTGCGAGCAATTTCGGCGCCGTTCAAACGCCCGGAGACGCGAACCTTGATACCCTTGCAACCAAAGCGGAGCGCTGAATCAACAGCCTTTCGCATCGCCCGGCGGAACGCCACGCGCTTTTCCAGCTGGAGTGCAATCGATTCAGACACGAGCTGAGCGTCGAGCTCGGGCTTGTGGACTTCCTGAATGTCGATAAAGACTTCACGCTTGGTCTTCTTCGCCAGAGCCGTCTTCAGCTTCTCGATTTCCGCGCCCTTACGTCCGATGATAATACCGGGACGAGAGGTACGGATCGTGACGCGCAGCTTGTTGCCAGGACGATCCACTTCAATCGAACTCACACCAGCCGACTTCAGCTGTTCGCGGAGGCCTTCCTTGAGTTCCAGGTCTTCCTGCAGCAGTTCTGCATAGTTCCCCTTGGAGAACCAGCGAGAGCGCCAGGGCTTGTTAAAACCCAGCCGGAAGCCGTACGGATGTACTTTCTGACCCATTTGTTATGCCTTCCCGCCACGGACTTTTTCGGTCACTTTGACGACGATGTGTGATGTCCGGCGCTGGTAGCGATAAGCACGACCCATGGGGGCCGGGCGAACGCGCTTTTGCCGCGGCCCTTCGTTCACATACGCCGACGAAACGAACAGAGCGTCGACGTCGATATCTTCATTCTGGTTCTGCGCATTGGCAATTGCCGAATTGAGAACCTTCTCCACCGCCGGCGCAATACGTTTGTTCACTGAACGCAACGTAATACGCGCCTGATTCACCTGCGCGCCACGGATCATGTCCACAACGAGCCGCGCTTTCTGCGGCGAGATCCGGACGTGTCTGGCTTCTGCTTTGACTTCCATCTCAGTTCCTTCTACAGGCATATGCTTACGACTTCGACGACTTCTCAGTCGTCTTGGCGGCATGACCCTTAAATGTGCGCGTCGGTGAGAACTCGCCCAGCTTATGGCCAACCATGTTTTCCGTCACGTAGACGGGAATGAATTTCTTACCGTTGTGAACCGCAACCGTGTGGCCAACGAATTCGGGAAGAATCGTTGAGCGGCGCGACCAGGTCCGGATGACCTTTTTGTCGCCTGCCGCATTCAGGGCGTCGATCCGACGCTCCAGGTGCGAGTCTACAAACGGTCCCTTTTTTACAGAGCGACCCATTTACTTGGACCTCCGATTCACAATGCTCTTGTCCGTGCGCTTATTGTTACGCGTCTTGTAGCCGCGAGTCGGTTGACCCCACGGCGTCACCGGGTGACGTCCGCCTGAGGTCTTACCTTCACCACCACCGTGCGGGTGATCGACAGGGTTCATGGAGACACCGCGGTTGTGGGGGCTCCGACCGAGCCAACGGCTGCGGCCTGCCTTACCCAGCGAGACATTTTCATGATCGCTGTTACCGACAGTGCCAACCGTAGCCATGCATTCGGTTGCGACGCGGCGAACTTCGCCGGACGGCAACTTCAACAGAGCAACGCCCCCATCGCGGGAAACCAGCTGTGCCTGTGTACCGGCCGAACGCGCCATCTGTGCACCCTTGCCAGGGCGAAGTTCAATGTTATGAACAATCGTACCTGCGGGGATGTTCTTGAGCGGTAAGGCGTTACCCACCAGAATGTCGGCTGCGGGCCCGGAGGAGACAGTAGCACCTACTTCGAGACCATGCGGCGCAATGATGTAGCGCTTTTCGCCATCCACATAGTTCAGCAGAGCAATACGGGCCGAACGGTTCGGATCGTATTCGATGGACGCGACCTTCGCCGGAACACCGGTTTTGTCACGCTTGAAATCGATGATGCGATAGCCCTGTTTGTGACCACCACTGATGAAGCGGGACGTGATGCGACCAGTATTGTTCCGTCCGCCCGTTTTGCGGAGCGGCTCAACGAGCGACTTCTCCGGCGTCTGTTTGGTAATGCCCTCGCGCGACACCACCGTCATGTAACGGCGGCTCGGCGTTGTCGGGCTGAATTTTTTAATTGCCATCTGTCTTCGCCTTTGCCCTTACATCTCGGTGAATTCGGGCATTTTCTGCCCGGCTTCAAGCCGTACGTACGCCTTCTTCCAATCCGACTTGTAGGCCGCGAAACGACCGCGGCGCCGCAGTTTGCCATCGAAATTCGCAGTGCGAATCTCCGACACCTTCACGTTGAAGAGTTTTTCAACGGCCTGGCGGATCTGGACTTTGTTTGCATCGCGATGAACCGAAAAGGTTAATGTCTGCTCTTCGTCCTTCTTGATGAGGCCCTTCTCGGTGACGAGGGGCTTAACCAGTACATCATGGATCGTCATTATGCTTCGACTCCCTTACCTGCGGAGGCAGGTACCGACTTGGCGAGCGTGTCGCTTAGCTTCGTCGCGGCCGCCTGCGACACCAGAATCAGGGTCGCTCCCAGCAGGTGATAAGGATGAACTTCATGGCTCCGTACCAACTCAACGCCATCGATGTTGCGGGCACTGAGTTCCAGGTTGCGGTTGTCCATCGAGTCCACAATCAGAACCTTGCGGTTATTCGCAAAGCTCTGCAGCGAGGCTGCAAATGCCTTGGTCTTGGCAGAAGACAGGTCAAACGCCGAGATGATCTTGATGTCGCCATCGGCAAGCTTGGCGCTGAGAGCCGAGCGCAACGCACCCAACTGCATCTTGCGCGGCAGCTTGTAGGAATAGTCACGCGGTACCGGTCCGTGAACCGTACCACCGTGGCGCCAGAGAGGACTACGGACGGAACCCATACGGGCACGACCGGTTCCCTTCTGCTTCCAAAGCTTCTTACCCGAACCAGCAACTTCGTGGCGTGTCTTGACTTTGTGGGTACCCGCGCGCTTACCGGCAAGGTAATGGCGGACCGCTTCATAGAGGAGAGCTTCGTTTACCGGCGCGCTGAAGACAGCGTCGGCCAGTTCTACTTCGCCAACCTTCTTGTTGTTTAGATCGACTACTTCAACTTTGGGCATGGTTACCTCTTTGCCCTCCGCACGACGACATAGCCGCCATTCGGACCGGGCACCGCGCCCTTGACTACGAGCACGTTGTCTTCAGTGTCGATGTCGATAATTTCCAGGTTGCGAACCGTCACCTGCTCGTTGCCCATGTGACCACCCATGCGGGTGCCAGGGAAAACGCGCGACGGAAAGCTCGACTGTCCGATGGAACCGGGAGCCCGGTGGAACATGGAACCGTGGGAGCCTTCACCACCGCGGAAGTGGTGGCGCTTAACGACGCCGGCAAAGCCGCGTCCCTTGGAAATACCGATCACGTCTACTTTATCGGTGGTTTTAAAATCACTCACCAATACCTGATCGCCAGCCTTCAGATCGGCCGAACCTGCCGCGTTACACTGGTCAAGCCGGAACTCGCGGAGGAACTTCGCACCCTCAACATTGGCCTTTTTCAGGTGGCCAGTGCGGGGTTTGTTGATCCGAGCGGGTTTCACGAACTCGAGCAGACCAAGCTGCACAGCATCGTAACCATCGGTGGCAGGCGTCTTGCGCTGCACGACCATGCAGGGGCCGGCCTTGAGCAGCGTCACGGGTACAACCTGCCCATCGGGCCGGAAGACCTGCGTCATGCCTATTTTCTTGCCAAGAATTCCTGGACTCATCTCTTCACTTCCTTGAGGTCAATACGTAACGTTTTGGGGGATTTTCACGCGGACTGACTTCCCGCGCGACAGCGGCCATGACGGCAGCCTAGCCCTTCCCGAACGCCTTAATTTCCACGTCCACACCGGCCGGTAAGTCGAGCTTCATCAGCGCGTCTACCGTTTGCTGCGTCGGCTCGAGAATGTCGAGCAGACGTTTGTGGGTGCGAATTTCAAACTGTTCCCGCGACTTCTTATCTACGTGCGGTGAACGGAGAACCGTCGTCCGCGAAATCGAGGTCGGCAGCGGGATGGGGCCGGCAACTGTGGCCCCCGTCCGCTTCGCCGTGTCTACAATTTCACCCGTCGATTGATCGAGCACCCGATGGTCGTAGGCTTTCAAGCGGATGCGAATGCGATCTTTCAGTGCCATTTTTGTTTAGTCCAGTTCTGCTCTTACCGCAATTAATCCAGAATCTCGCTGACAGTGCCGGCGCCGACGGTACGACCACCTTCGCGGATGGCGAAGCGGAGGCCCTTATCCATGGCGACGGGGGTGATGAGCTCGACGGTCAGCTGTACGCTGTCGCCGGGCATCACCATTTCGGTCCCTTCAGGCATCTCGGCCACACCAGTCACGTCCGTGGTGCGGAAGTAGAACTGGGGACGGTAACCCTTGAAGAACGGAGTGTGACGTCCACCTTCATCTTTGGACAGAACGTAAACTTCGCCGCGGAACTTCCGGTGGGGCTTGATCGAGTTCGGCTTCGCCACAACCTGACCACGTTCCACGTCGTCCTTATCGATACCACGGAGCAGCAGCCCGACGTTATCGCCTGCGCGACCTTCGTCCAGCAACTTCTTGAACATTTCGACGCCCGTAACAACCGTCTGCCGTGTGTCCTTGAAGCCGACGATTTCCATCGCTTCACCGACCTTGCAGATACCCTGTTCGATACGCCCGGTCACAACGGTACCGCGACCCTGAATCGAGAAGATGTCTTCAATCGGCATCAGGAACGGACGATCAATGATACGTTCCGGCATGGGGATAGCTGTATCGACC
>RGPS01000189.1 GCA_010084195.1 Terriglobia bacterium | reverse complement strand
TGTGGGGCAGGTTGGAAACCTGCAAGCGGGTTGGCAACCCGCCTCTTCCCCCTAATACCAATCCACTATTGAAGCCCCACCAGCCTTTCCCGTACCCTCGGAATATCGCTATGGTCAGCTTCAAATCCAAACTCCTCAGCGCAGGAGCCGCCTTCTGCCAGTTGGCATTCATGTTCTCCTTCGCGCACCCCGCCGCCGGCCAGGGTTGAGTCGCCGCACGAGGTAGCGCACCCGTGCTTGGTGCGCTTTGTGGGGCCTGGCACCCGAAAACCAGAACAGATGTCGAAAACACCGCCGGTCCCGAAGTCCCGGAAGGTGAACGCATTACTGCCGCTGAAGTCCAGCGCAGTTCCCCCTGGTCCATCTCCGTCGGCTACCGCTTCCAGCCTTCGTCCCGCCATTTCGTCGGGACCGTCGAACAGAAGCAACGCGAAATCAACGGCAACCAGATCCAGAACACGTATCACCTGTATGACATCGGCATCGAACGCCAGCTGACCTCGCGCTTCAGTGTCACCGCCAGTGTGCCGCTCATCTTCGCCTACCGGAATCAGCTCTACAACCCCCGTGGCGAATTCCGCGTCAAGAGCATCGGCGATATCACCGTGGGAACCCGTGGCTGGGTTCTGAAACCGTCCTCCGAACGCCGTGGCAACATCGCCTTCGGCGTCAGCCTTAAAATGCCCACCGGCGAATACAAGGCGACCGGCAAAGCCACCAACGCGGCCGGCCAGTCCATCATCGCCACCGCTGATCAGTCCATTCAGGCCGGTGACGGCGGCTGGGGAATTGCTTTCGATTCCCAGGCTTACGTCCACCTCCCCTGGGGCTTCATGGCCTACGAGACCGGGTCGTACCTGTTTAACCCCCGCGACACCAACGGGGTCGCCACCTTCCGGGCGCGCCCGCTGGAAGCCGTCATGTCGGTCTCTGACCAGTACCTCGCTCGTGGCGGTATCGCCCGCGCCGTCCCCAAGGTTCCGGGCCTGATCATCACCTTCGTCGGTCGTATGGAAGGCGTCCCCGTTCGCGATCTCCTCGGTCGCAGCAACGGTTTCCGCCGCCCCGGTTACGCCATCTCGGGTGACCCCGGCTTCCTCTACACTCGCTGGGGTTATGTCTTCAGCGTCAACGTTCCGTGGGCTATCGAACGGAACCGCCGGACCAGCGTCACCGATTACCAGGCTCGCATCCACGGCGATGCCGCCTTCGCCGATTACGTTGTTACCCTGGGAGTCTCAAAGAGATTTTGATGAAGAAACTTGTCGCCGCCATCCTGCTCGCCGCCTCGCTGACCCCGGCCTTTGCCGTCAGCCTGAAGAAGGAGTCGGACCGCAAAAAAGCGCCCGCCTTCGAACTCAAAAACGCGGCTGGCGAACTGGTGAAACTGTCTGACTTTCAGGGCAAGATCGTCCTCATCGACTTCTGGGCCACATGGTGCCTCCCCTGCAAGGCGTCCATGCCGTGGATGAACGAACTCGCCGCCAAATACAAGGCCGACGGAGTCGAAATCCTCGGCATCTCCATGGATGAAGACGGCTGGAACGTCGTGAAACCCTTCATCGAACAGATGGGCGTCAAATACCCCATCGTGGTCGGAAATAAGCGCGTCGGCTACCTCTACGGCGAAGTCGATAACCTGCCGGTCGCATTCTTTGTCGACCGCAACCAGAAGGTCGCCGGTATCCATCTCGGAGCGGCCTCAAAGAAGCAGTTCGAGACCACGATCCAGGCTCTCCTCAAAGCGAAGTAAACCCGCTAAGATCGAGGTGGTGCGTACCGTCTTCCACCTCGACATGGATGCCTTCTTCGTCTCGGTCGAAGAACTCTATGACCCGTCGCTGAAAGGCAAGCCCGTTGTCGTCGGCGGTAAGTCCAACGAACGTGGCGTTGTGTCCGCAGCCTCCTACGAGGCCCGCAAATATGGCATCCACTCGGCCATGCCTCTGCGCACCGCTTACCAGCGCTGCCCGCAGGCCATCTTCGTCGAAGGCCACCCCGAGCGCTACCGCGAACTCTCGGGCAAAGTCTTCGAAGTCCTGAACCGCTTCTCGCCCGTAGTCGAGATGGCCTCCATCGATGAGGCTTACCTCGATATGACCGGCACCGAACGCCTCTTCGGACCACCGTTGAAAGCAGCCCATCTGCTCCACGACGCCATCACGAAGGCCACAAATTTGAACTGCTCCATCGGGATCGCAGCCTCCCGACTCGTAGCGAAAATCGCCTCCGATCAGGCGAAACGCAACGGGGTTTTATGGGTTCTGCCGGGCACCGAAGCCCGCTACCTCGCCCCTCTCGAAGTCCGTAAGATTCCGGGCGTCGGCAAAGTTATGGAGGCCAACCTCCACTCCATCGGCGTTCGCCGAATTGGTGACCTGGCCGCGCTCGATGACAAGGTCCTCGAAGCCCGCTTCGGTAAGTGGGGTATGGCCCTCGGCGGTAAGTCGCAGGGCTTCGATGCCGGCGGCTGGTTCGATCAGGAAATCGGCGCGCGCGGAGCCCCAAAATCCGTCAGCCACGAGCACACTTTCAACGAAGATACGCGCGATCAGGACCGTCTGGAATCGACCCTCGCCCACCTCGCCGAAAAGGTCGCCCGCCGTCTCCGGGAACACGGCCTCAAGGCCCGAACCATCCAGTTGAAGCTCCGCTACACCGACTTCACCACCATCACCCGGGCCCAAACCCTGCCGGTGCCAACGCAACTGGATATCGGCATCATCGAAGCCTCCCGCCGCCTCCTTCGCACCAATTGGGAGAAAGGCCGGGATATCCGCCTCATCGGTATCCACGCCTCGGGTTTCGATGCCGAAGACGGCCAGATGGGCCTGCTCGACGGGGAACGCGATGAGCGCTGGCGTCAGGCCCTGACCGCAGCCGACAAGCTGCGCGACAAGTTCGGCGAAAGTGCCGTCTCGCTCGGCTCCGGCATGCAGGGCAAGTTCCGCGAAAGGGTCCACGAAAACCCCGCCGCGCTGCCCGGCAAAGAGCCTCCTAAGCGCCGAGGCTGAGGCCGCGCTGCTTCGGTTTGCCCGCCGCTTTCCGCTCCAGCCGGAGTTGCCGCGCAGCCAGGGCTTCGGAGTCTTCAATACAGCGGGCCGCCACCACGCATTCGAGCGCCAGCGCATTGTTACGAGTCTTGTGTTCGTAGTGTTTGGCCAGTTCCTCGTACGCCTTCACCTGGTAAGCGTTGCGTGAGGCCGTCAGGTCCTCGAAGGTGGCGACAGAAGCGTCGAGCCAGCCCAGCTTTTTCTCGATGCCTCCGGTTTCAAACAGCGTCCGGAAGAGCTGGGCGTCAGGGAGGCCCATGTCCACGGCGCGACGCATCAGCTTGTGCGCTTCTTCCAGACGTCCCGAAACCTGCAGCCAGCGGGCCAGACCCAGCAGGTCAATCCCATGCCGCGCACGGGCGTTCTCCGGGTCCCGAAAAGCTTCGGGGATAACGCCGGTCAGGCAGGCGAGAGAAACGATGTCGAGGACGTTGTGCTCGAACACCGGCACCAGACGATGCCCCCGCTTGGTTCGCAGATATTCGAAGTAGACGTACGGGATCATCTCGCCGGGAATATCGCCGTGCCGTTCCACCCCAAGAATCTGGGTTTCCAGATTGACCAGACGGCAGTTTTCGAGCCGAAGCTTGAACAGCCGACGGGCCCCGTAGAGCAGGTCCAGATGCTCCATTTTGGAGAATGGGTGCCGTTTCCGGCACATCGTGTAGCGGGTTTCGAGAAGCGGCTGGTCGTAGCTTTTCCCGTTATAGGTGACCAGCACTTCGAAGCGCGCCAGATGTTTTGTCAGGGCGTCCAGGGCGGAGGCTTCTTCGGCGTGATCCCGCATAAAGAACTGGCGAACCAGGAAGCCCTCATCCTCAATGCTCCCGAGGCCGATGAGAAATGCGCAGGTGCCCGAACCTCCGGCCAAACCGGTGGTCTCGGTGTCCAGAAAAGCCCACTTGCGGGGATGGACTTTACCGATGGCCCCATCGGACAGCGCGTCCAAAAGGTCGTGCGGCAGTTCTTCCAGGGCGGAGATTTCGTAGCTGCCATGCCGTTGGTGGCGGGGATAGAGTTTGGTGGTCTCGAAGTGCTTGCCGCTCGCGGTTTCGACGATCTCCCCGGCGATGAGATCTTCCACCCGACCGGGTCGAAGAGGTTCGGTTTTAGGCCCGACGACTTTCTCGAAGTAACCCGACTCACGCTGTACGCGGGCATCCGCGCGTGCAGAGGCCCGATCTATCGCAGCGCGTAGTTCTTCGAGCTGTTCGCGAAGGTCCAAGTCCCCTGATGTCCAATATACTAAGGACTTCTGCGTCTCTACCTCTACTTCGCCGGGCTCTTCGCGGTATTGCTTACCGCGCACCTTCTCCATTCCGGTGCCCTGTGGGAGCCGGAAGTGTTTCCACTGGCTGCGGCGCTGCAACTGAAACGAGGCGCGGCGCTTTATCGCGACGTCTGGTTTGACAAGCCACCGCTGAGCGCATGGGTCTATCTCCTGTGGGGCGCGGCCTCCGGGCCGACTCTGCGCATAGCCGGAGCAGTTTACGATCTTCTGGCATGCGGGCTTGCGTTCCAACTGGCCGCGACGCTCTGGACCCGGCGGGAAGGGTCTCTCGCGGCGGGCCTCCTCGCCTTCTTTCTGACCTTTGATACGGCGGCAGCCGCGCTGCCGCTCGGGGCCGATCTGTTGCTCCTGGTGCCGCATCTGGCGGCCATGTTGTTTGCCGTTCGGAAGCAGCCCCTGCTGGCCGGTATCGCGGCCGGCGTCGGCTTCCTGATGAACGCGAAGGGTTTGTTCGTCCTGGCCGCCTGCGGGGCCTTTCTGTGGCCGTCGCTCCCGTTGGTGCTGGTTGGTTTCCTGCTCCCCTGTGGTGCCGCTCTGGCATCGTTGGGATCTGTCCCCGCATGGTACGCGCAGGCATGGCACTGGCCGTCTCTCTATGCTGCCAGCCCGCTGGTTTCAGACCCAATCCGCAATGGATTATTACGGACGGGTAACTGGCTTGGCTTCCATGCGACGCTCGTGATTGGTGCAGGCTTGTATTACTCTCGGAACCGCGACTGGAAGATGATTGCCTGGACCCTGTTCGCGCTGGCGGGCGTGGTCCTCGGCTGGCGCTTCTTCCCCCGCTATTTCTTCCTGTTGCTACCCGCGTTGTTACTGCCCGCAGCACGCGGTCTGGCTGATTTCCGCAGGCCTCTTGCCGTACTGGCCATGCTGGCGCTCATGGTCCCGCTGGTTCGCTTCGGGCCGAAGTATCTTACGGTGGCCACCAGCCCGGACCTGGCGATGGACCGGGATTCCCAGGGTGCCGCGCGGATCGCGCTGCAGGTGTCGAAGCCAGGCAGTACTTTGTACGTCTGGGGGTATCGTCCCGAACTCTTCGTGTATACGGGATTACCTGCCGCGACCCGCTATATCGACAGCCAGGCGCTGACGGGCGTTCCGGCCGACCGGCACCTGACGCAATCAACAGTTGTCCTGGCCGAAGGCACTCACGAAGCTCGTGAGGAACTGGCCAAGGCCAGACCTGACATCCTGATGGATGGGCTGTCGCTGTTCAACGCGGAGCTTTCGATGGACCACTATTCCGAACTCAGGCCGTGGCTGATGAACTACCGCGAAGTGGGGCGGACCAAAGGTATCGTGATCTACACGAGGATTTCTCAATGAAACGGATTTTAGTGACGGGCGGCGCCGGCTACATCGGCTCACACACGACCCTGGAACTGCTGGACGCGGGTTATGACGTGGTGGTGGCAGACAACCTCTCCCGCGGCCACCGGAGCGCTGTGGAGCCCGCCAGGCTGCGGGAAGTAGATATCCTGGATACGCCGGGCTTGGTTCGGGTGATGCAGGAACAGCCGGTCGATGCCGTCATCCACTTTGCCGCTTACATTGCGGTTGGCGAATCCATGAAAGATCCCGGGCTGTACTTTCGGAACAACGTCTCGGGGTCGATTTCGCTGGTGAACGCCATGCAGGAAGCCGGCGTTCGGAATATCGTCTTTTCCTCGACGGCGGCGGTTTACGGCATGCCTGCGGTGGTTCCCATTCCCGAGTCGCTTCCCTATGCCCCCATCAACGTCTACGGTGAGACGAAGGTGATGGTTGAGAAAGTCCTCGACTGGTTTGGCCAGACGCAGGGCCTGCGGAGTGTCTGCCTGCGCTACTTCAACGCCTCGGGAGCGGATCCCGCCGCGCGTGCCGGTGAGGATCACGAGCCGGAGACGCATCTGATTCCGCTGCTCTTTCAGGCCATCGAGACGGGCACGCCCGCGACGCTTTTCGGCAATGACTATCCGACGCCCGATGGCTCCTGCATCCGGGATTACATCCATGTTTCGGATCTGGCCCGCGCACACATCGGGGCGGTGGAATGGCTCATGACGGGTGGGGTTTCGCGCCGGTTCAATGTAGGGACAGGCGCGGGGTATTCGGTGCAGGAAGTGGTGGACGCAGTGGCCCGTGTAGTGGGCAAGCCAGTACCGCATACGTGGGGACCTCGGCGCGAGGGCGATCCGGCGACCCTGGTGGCCGATTCTTCCAGCCTCCGAAATGAGCTGGGCTGGGCACCTCGGGATTCCGCTCTGGATCGGATTGTGGAAACGGCCTGGCGCTGGTACAACCGCTGAGTTCCAGCTCGGGATGGCGGCCTCGAGCGTGTCGGATTCAGGTTGTCCCGGATATGCAAGAGGCCGCCGAATCTCTCGTGAAAAATCTTCCAGCGTCAGGGCTGGTGCCAGGGTCTGCTTACTGAGTTTGTCGCCGGCCGCGTTGGTCGCGACCGGTACGTGGGGATAACTCAGGACGGGGTAGCCGAGGGCCTTCTGCAGCCAGTTCTGCCGGGGCGTGGAATCCAGCAGGTCGGCACCCCGCACGACATGAGTAATGTCCTGGGTGGCGTCATCAACGACGACCGCCAACTGGTACGCGAAGAAGCCATCGGAACGTCTGATGACGAAGTCGTCAGTTTCAGCGGAGCGGACTCGCCAGGCGACGGGCCTGCCGGGTTCACGGATTCCATCCCGGCTCGTGCCGCGATACAGACCTTCGCCCACCTCCTTACGGGTGCAGGAGCAAGGGTACGTGAGGCCTCTCGAATGGAGGTCATCAAGCGCTGTCTGATAAGCCGCCGTGCGACGGGTCTGAAACATTACGGGGCCGTCTCACTGAAACTCGCAGGATTTCCAGGTCTGCGCCGGTCACACAGCGGGGCAGCTCTACGTCCTCTATACGAACCAGCCATTCGCCGTGATTGGCCCTGGCATCGAGGTAGCTGGCGACTGCGGTGACCAGTGAACCGAAGTGCAGGGGCCCTGTGGGAGACGGGGCAAAACGGCCTCGATACATCTACTTGATTCCGATGATTGTGGGTCCAATGGCCACCAGTTCTTTGAGGCTCCGGTGATAGAGCTTGCCATTGCTGTAGCTGGGCGTGTTGAGGCTCCAGGTTTCACCAGAGGGGCCGAGGTCGTTGATGGCGAGCAGCGCCTTCTCGTTGAGGACTTTCGCATTGGCATCGACCACGTAAGTGATGCCGAGCATGGTGGTGAAGTAAATCTTCCCGCCGAGCGCAACAGGGCTGCCCCAGAAAGCCGGGACTTCCCAGCCATCGGTGCGGGAACGGTCTTCAGCGGCCACATCGTTGCCGTGCGAGTCTTCCGTTTTGGTACGGACGGCGACGCCATAAATCTTCTTGTCCGGCTCGCCGGGCTTGCGTTCCACGGTAACGGGAACTTCGAGATATTCGACCTTGCCGGTTTCCACGTTGACGCGGGCGATGGTGTGCGACGGACCACCCTTGCCGGCTGGTGGCTTGTTGTTGCGACGATGCGCGGTGGAGGTAAGGAAGTAGTGGTAGCCTCCGACGACGATGTTGGCGTGCCAGGCGGGCATCACGCGGATCACTTCTTCGGGCTTCATCTGGTTGCGGGGGGAGATGTCTCGGATCTCGCGGAGGTTCACGTTCAGGTGCTCGATATAGCGACCTGCGGCGGGGTCCCACTGGCGGTAGTCAACGCCTTTGATGAGTGACTGTTCGCGGAGTAACTTGCCGTTCGAGGAATCGATCACAAGGTGGGACTCTTCCGGGTTCAGGCGGAACCAGTAGGCGTAACGCTTGTCCCAATGGAGGACATAGAGCGACTGCCAGGTGGGGGCGGCTTCGTTGCCGCCGTCTGCGACGAAACGCCACAGGGCCTTGCCTGCGCTGGCGGGGCGGAGATCGAGCATGCTGAGGCCGACGGGGCGTTCGGGGACATCATGCCAGCCACCTCGACCGGTGACCACGGCCGGGATGCCATCGCGGGTAGTGCCGAAGACCGATGTGGCGTAAGTGGTGGTGCCGTCCTCTGCAAGCCAGGCAGTTTTACCCGTGCGCTTATCAAGGGCCCGAAGGTAGTTCCAGCCTTGCTTGTCGGCTGGCGGATTATCCGCCGGCTCGACGTTCAAAATCCAGTCGCCGTAGAGGATTGGCTCGTGCTGTTTGTTGAAGGGGTACGGGTCACTCCAGGGCTTGAAGGTGTGGGTCCAGACTTGTTTGCCGGCCATGTCGTAGCAGGCCATGATGCCACTCGCGTTCGTAAACCAGACGTGCTTGCCATCGGTGACGGGCGTGGGCGTTGTTGAGTCGCTGTAGGCATACATCATGGGGCTCTTGACGGTGCCTTCGAGCTTCACGGACCAGAGGATCTTGCCGGTCTTCGCGTCGACCGCGTGGCCGAGAATTGTGGCGCTGAATTTCGGCGTGCCGGGCGCGTATATGTCGAAGGTAGTCAGGAATAAACGGTCTCCCCAGACAGCAATGCCGCTCTGACCTCCGTTGGGCATCGGGGTTCGCCAGAGGATGTTCTGGTTGCGGGCGACGCTCCATTGAACAGGTGGTCTTGCGGACGGGGAACTCCAGGTTCCGTCAGGTCCGGCGGCCTGTGGCCAATTCGCGGCGAAACTCAGGAAGAGCAGGAAAATGGGCATCGTTATAGAATCCAGCATATGGCAGTTGTGCGCATGAAAGATATTGCCCGTGAATTGGGCGTGTCTGTAGTTACGGTGTCGAAGGCTCTCCGTAATCACGAAGATATCAGTCTTGAGACACGTGGCAAGGTTCTGCAACTAATGCGGGATATGAACTATCGGCCGAACCTGGCGGCTCGCGCCCTGGTTACGGGGCGGTCGCTCATTGTTGGTTGTGTGGTCCCTGGATTAATGCACTCGTTTTTTGGCGAAATCGCTAAAGGCTTGACGAATGTATTCCGCAAGAAGGGTTATGGGCTGGTGCTGGCGACTTCGGAAGAAGAGCCGGAGCTGGAGCAACAGGAGATTGAGCAATTGCTGGCCCGGCATGTGGACGCGCTGATTGTGGCGACGACCCAGAACGACCGCGTCAGCATTGACCGCATAGAAGAGCAGGGCGTGCCCTATGTTCTGATTGACCGCAAGGTGGCGGGCGTGAAGGCCAACTTTGTGGGGGTGGATGACGAGACGGTGGGGCACATGGCGACGGAGCACCTGATCCAGGTCGGTTGCCGGCGGATTGCTTATCTGTTGGCGAATCAACTGAGTCCTTCGCAGGGTCGGTTAGAGGGCTACAAGCAGACTCTGGCGAAGTATAATTTGCCGTCTTGTTCGCGGGTGGTGGGGGATACCGGGGACGCAGTGGTGGATGTGGCGGCATACGCGACGATGAAGGAGTTGCTGGCGCAGCCGAATCGGCCGGATGGTGTGTTTGCTTTTAACGATCAGTTTGCGGTGAGTGCGATGAAGGCGGTACTGGATTCGGGGTTGCGGATTCCGGAGGATGTGGCGTTTGTTGGTTGCGGCAATATTCAGCATGCAGATTTTCTGCGGGTGCCGCTGACGACAGTGGATCAGAATTCGGTGGCTATCGGAGAGATGGCGGCCAAGGTGGCGCTGGGGCTAATTGACGCGCAGGAAGCCGAAGAGGCTAAGAATGTATTGCTTGAGCCGCGGTTGCTGGTGCGCCAGTCGAGTATGCGGCGTCCGGTTTAGCCAACGATCAGATACCTAACGCCATGGGCATGGAAGGCAGACAAAAAGTCTTTGTAATCTTGGTACATCGGGCTCCATCTCCCAGCCTTTGGTTAACAGGGTTACTCTCCTCCCCTCCGGATCGCGGCTATCGCGTATTCACGTACTAACTTAAACCGTAGCGGGCGCGAGGCGAGATGGGGGCGGCGGTAGCCTTGATGGGGCAAGGTCACTAAAGCTCGGAAGCGATCAAAGATCTCGGTTACCACACGGTCGGCGGAATCCGGATTTTCGTCTGCAATGTATGTGCGGATTTCGTCGAGCTCCTCGTACCCTTCCGCGTGCGACGCTGAACTGCGGTTCTCTCCATTAAGCGCCGGCAGGCTTCCTCGCCATCAATCGGTTACACTCGTCCGCTTTCCAGATCGTCGTAA
>RGPS01000188.1 GCA_010084195.1 Terriglobia bacterium | reverse complement strand
GCGTATCTGGTCGCTTTCGGGCTGGAGAATCGTGTCCTTGGCGTGATTCGAGCCATCGGCGTGGATGAGGTTCAATACTCCAAAGGCCATAAGTACCTCACTCTGGTTTACCAGATCGATGCCGGCTGCGTCCGCTTGCTTTGGCTCGGCAAGGAACGGACTGTGAAATCCTTCGAGAGATTCTTCGCCATGATCGGCCCTGAACTATCGGCGACTATCGAGTTCGTCTGCTCCGACATGTGGAAACCTTACCTGCGGGTGATTCGCGAGAAGTGCGGCCAGGCTCTGCACGTTCTGGACCGCTTCCATATTGTAAAGAAACTGCAGCAAGCGGTGGACGACGTGCGCTCGACCGAAGCCAGGCGGATGCCTACGGACGGCTACGAGCCGCTCCTGACAAAATCCCGCTGGTGCTTTCTCAAACCCCCGGAGAATCTCACCAGGAATCAGAAACTCAAACTCCGGGATCTGCTGCGCTACAACCTCCAAAGCGTCCGCGCCTACCTTCTAAGGGAGGACTTCGACCAGTTCTGGGAGTACGTCTCGCCCACCCGGGCGGCAAGTTCCTCGATCAATGGTGTAATCAGGCGATGCGCTCTCGGATCGAACTGCTGAAGAAGGTCGTCAAGATGCTCCGTGCCCACCGCCCCCTCATCCCGAACTACTTTCGGGCGAAGAAACAGTTTTCCAGCGGCATCGTCGAAGGCCTCAACAACAAGGTCAAAGTTACTATCAGAAAATCCTACGGCTTCCGCACCTTCAGAGTTACCGAAACGGCCCTGTATCACTCACTTGGCAAGCTGCCGGAGCCGGAACTAACCCACAGATTCTTCTGACAAACCCGAAATCTCAGCTTGCGCAGCCCCAATCCTTTTCCATCGCGGAACCGCCCGAGCGCCGTGTAAAACAACTCTTCGTACAGCGCCGCTGGCCGATGCTGATTAGCGTAGGCCAGGCTAGATTTATTCGGAGCCCCATTGATACCAAGGTGAGCCAGTTTGCCCACGCAGCAGGCAAGCCCATTGCATATCTCGCGCAGAGAGTCGGCGTGAGCCAGTTGGCAGAACAGCATCGCCACCGGCTGTGCCCTGCAACTGAATCTTTTTGCCGCCCTCTCGGCGCTGTGTTTCTTCACCAGTGCCGCGAACTCAAGCCGCGGAAAATTCTGAAGCACTTGATTAAACAGGCTCATTGTCTGTACCCTTCGTTTTGCCCTCCCGTTGGGGATTCGGCCACCGATCAGCCCGCTCAAGACGGTTCGGATGCCGGAACAATTACAGGAGGTCTTCTTTTTGTGCCGACTCGGGTCGCTCAGGTCAACTTAGTTTTTGTTTTGGACAAGAGTGAACAACTCTGGCAGGGCTCTGCGGCGCGGTCGAGCGAGCCGAGGTCGAGACTGGGCGTATAGGGTAGGCTCGACAAGGGTTGCTGCGCCGTGGCCGATGCAAGGAGGCAAAAACACGTGACAAAACTGTCATGGAACACATACCCGTTTTTAACAGCTCCGCCGCACTTGTGGTACCCTCTGTTTGTCAAGCTTGAAAGAGGTAGTAAGTGGGTTCCTTCAGCTTGAGGGCTGAAGTTCAGTTACATATCAACAAAGAAGTCTCGCATAAGGGGAACCATGAAGACAGTTCAAAACTGGGCGCGCATTGCTACGTGCCTGATCCTTGTCGCGTTCGCAGCATTTGCGCAATCCGACAACGCCAATATCAGCGGCGTCATTTCCGATCCCTCCGGCTCGGTAGTGCCAAACGCCAAAATCACAATTCGTAACCAGGGAACCGGACTCAGCCGTACGGCAAACAGTAATGATTCCGGCAACTATTCGATTCCGACGATTCCGCCGGGAATGTATAACATGACGGTCGAAGCAGCTGGTTTCAAGCGCTTCGAATCGAAAGACAACAAAGTTGACCCGAGCATTCCTGCCAACATCAGCGCTGTGCTGACGGTGGGTGCGGTGACGGAAACGGTGGAAGTGACCGGTACGGCCACTCTGCTGCAGACCGAATCCGGTGCCCTGGGCAAGATCGTTGAAGGCAAGCAGATTTCGGACTTGCAGCTGAACGGTCGTAACCCAATCTTCCTCGCGCTTTTGAAGCCGGGCGTCCGTGGTGGATCGCTGGCCGGTTTCAGCTTCGGTCTGACCCAGGCTGGTTTGAGCATCAACGGCTCCCGGACACAGGACAACCTCATCACGTATGACGGTGCAGTGGCCGTTCGCACGCGCTCCAACGGTTCGTCCATCGGCACCGCCGATCTGGACCAGACGTCGGAAGTGCAGGTTCTCACCGCCTCCTACGGCGCCGAATTCGGCCGTTCGTCGGGTGGTCAGATCCGCGTGATCACCAAGAGCGGTACGCGCGATCTGCACGTTTCCGCCTATGAGTACTTCCGCAACTCGGCGATGGACGCAAACACCTGGTCGCGCAACCGCAACCCGGCAACAAATTTCGTCACCCCGCTCAAGTTCAACCAGTTCGGCTACAGTGCAACCGGACCCATCATGCTGCCTAAGCTCAACAGGGACCGCAACAAGATGTTCTTCACGTGGGCGCAGGAATGGGCCAAGCAGCGTACGGAACAGACCAACCTGCGGACGGTTCCGAGTGACCGTATGAAGGCCGGTGATTTTGGTGAACTGCTGGCACCCAGCATGTGGTTCAACAGCGCCCAGATCATCAAGGACCCGACAACCCAAATTGCCTACCCGGGCAACATCGTTCCCAGGAGTGCACAGAGCCCCAATGGCATGGCTCTGCTCTCGGTTTATCCGAAAGCGAACCTCGGAACGCCCATCGGCACGAGCAACTGGTTCGGTGTGGCCGGTGCTCCGGTAAATCAACGGAAGGACAGCATCGGTATCGATGTTCTGCCCACCGTGAACGACAGCTTCAAGTTCCGTGGCCAGTTGTACCACTACTACGACGAAGCTCCCTTCCAGACCAACTTCCTGTTCTCGACGCGTACATTTAACCGTCCGAACCAGACTTCGTCTTTGAACTGGACGCACACGTTTAACCCGACGACGATTCTGGAGACGATGATCTCGGCCAGCCGCGATCAGGTGTTTATCCGAATGACCGACACAGAAGCCTTTGACCGTACGAAGTATGGCATCACCTATCCCTATATCTACGGTGGCAAGGACCGCCCCAACAAACTGCCGGCCGTCAGCATCCCTGGCCTGAGCGACTACACGGGCAGCCCGTATCCGTCGAATTCGACGGGGCCGATTTACACGGCGAACACGAACCTGACGAAGATCGTGAATAATCACACAGTCAAGATGGGCTTCGCGTTCGAGCGCGCTGGGCAGAACGACTATGACCAGATCAACGTCCAGGGCGTCCCCGGTGGTACGGACAACCAGAACGGTCGTTTCGAGTTCAACAACAGCCGCCCCGGCGGTTCAAGCGTTGCCATGGGCGACGTGGCACTCGGTTTATTCAACAGCTACGCCGAAATCGGGCAGCGTTCCTACACGCCGTATCGCGGTCACATGTATGAATGGTTTGTCCAGGACGAATGGAAAGTCACTTCCAAACTGAAGATCGTCTATGGCGTTCGCCATTCCATCGTGCAGCCGTACTATAGCCTGTGGAACAACATGACCATCTTCGACCCGTCGACCTACGACAAGACGAAGGAAGTCCAGGTGAACCGCAGCACGGGTAACCCGATCGCGGGTACCGGTGATCCGTACAACGGCATCATTATTCCGGGCAGCAGCTGGCCGGATGCGGCCAAGGGCCGGGTGCCGATCGCCACCTCGGGCGCCTTCGACAGCAAGTTCTCGAAGGGTTCACGTGGCTACTCCAACATCGACTACGGCAATTTCCAACCTCGTCTGGGTATCGCCTATTCGCTGAACTCGAAGACGGTTATCCGCGCCGGCGCCGGCAAGTACACCACGCGCCTCGGCGTCAGCGACTCCGTGTTCCTGGGCGGCAACCCCCCGCTGCAGCCTCTGGCCTCTGTGCCTGTTGGGCGCGTGGACAATCCGGGCGGCGGTTCGCTGGCAAGCTTCCCGATCAGCGTGAGCACCCAGGCGAAGGAATTCCACATGCCGGAATCCTGGACCTGGAACCTGACAATGGAGCGCGAAGTTCTGCGCAACACCGTTCTGAGTGTGACCTACGTTGGTAAGCGCAGCCTTTACGGCCAGCGCGAGAAGAACATCAATCAGCCCACAATCGGCACCGTTCAGGCGAACCCCGGCGTTAACATCAACGCCCTTCGCCCGTTCAAGGGTTATGGCCCGATCCGCCAGACGTACAACGACGCCAACTCCCGCTACAACTCCCTGCAGCTGGAATTGAACCGTCGGTTCAGCAATGGTCTGAGCTATGGAGCGGCGTACACGCTCTCCAAGTGCAAGGACGACGGCTCGGCCCAGCGCGACGTGATTCCAGATGCTTACGATGCGAAGTTCCTGTATGGTCCCTGCAACCAGGACACACGGAGCATCGTCGTGATCAACTGGATCTACCAGCTGCCCTTCTTCAACAAAACCAGCAACCGCGCCCTGAAGGCTGTGGCTGGCGGCTGGCAGATTACTGGTGTCACGCAGTTCCAGACCGGTACCCCGTTCAGCGTACAGACAAATGACGACTTTGCAGGTATCGGACCGGGCAGCGGCAACAACATCCAGTACTTCTGGAAGTACGCCAACCTCGGCAAGGCCGACTACCCGAAGCAGTTCGCAGCGGGTGGTAACGCGGCTGATCCGGCTCAGTACCTGACGGTTGCGGGGCTCTTCACAGCTCCGGCTGCAGGCACGATGGTGAAGGACAGCCTCCGCAACACCTTCTACAACCCTGGCTTCCAGAACTGGAACCTTGGTCTGTTCAAGGAATTTGCTGTCACGGAAAAGCACAAAGTGCTGCTCCGCGCGGAAGCCTTCAACTGGCTGAACCACCCGAACTGGGGCGGCGTGGACGGTGGTCCCCGCAGCGCGACGTTCGGTAAGGTTACGGGCAAGAACGACCAGCGCAGCATGCAGTTGAGTTTGCGTTATAGCTTCTAGTTCGCAGCTGTAGTTTGTTTTCAGAGACCGGCGTTTCCTTCGCAAGGGGGAACGCCGGTTTTGTTTTTGGGGGGGGAGTGGACTGAGGAAAAGGAGCTTACGGGTCCGCTTCTGGAATGGTGGGCGGCGGCGGGCCGATGCTGCCGGGTTCGCGCGGCTCAATCGGGTGCTTCGTTGAAGACACACCTATATGGCCCGGGCTGGCCCCTTGCTGGCGGTCGGGGTTCAGAAGGGTAGTCGTGACAGGGGACGCGCGGAGGATCTGCTAATGGGCGCGGATCCGGAGGAGGGCGTTGCGCATCAACTTCAGGCCAGTGTCGTGTTGGGCCGAGAGAATGGACTCGGGGTGGAACTGGACCGCTTCAATGGGGAGTTCGCGGTGGCGGACTCCCATGATGACTCCGTCTTTCGTTCGGGCGGTGATTTCGAGTTCGGCCGGGAACTTCTCGGGGATGGCGTAGAGGGAGTGGGGCAGAACACCGAGTTCGCCTCCGAACGCCTCGACGATGCCCTGGAGGCCGAGGCAGACTCCGAAGACCGGGATCTTGGCCTTGGCTGCGTGCTGTACGAGAGCGGGAACACCGAAATCGACGGGGCGGCCGGGGCCGGGTGAGATCAGGATGAGGTCGGGTTTGACCTGGTCGAGGATTTCCAGCGGGAAGCCTGCGCGATAGGTGACGACTTCGGCACCGGCCTGGCGGACGTAATTGGCGAGGGTCTGGATAAAGCAGTCGTCGTTGTCTACGAGGAGGAGCTTGAGGTGAATGGGCGGCTGGACGGCCGGTCCAGCGGGGGCTGCTGCTTTATCACCCAGGAGGCGGAAGAAGCCGGTGGCCTTGATGCGGGTTTCCTGCTCTTCGGCGGCGGGGTCGGAGTCGTAGAGGAGCGTGGCTCCGGCGGGGTAGGTTGCGTAGCCGTCGCGCAGATAGGTGGTTCGGATGGCGATACCGGTGTTGATGTCGCCGTTGAGAGAGAGCATGCCGACGGCACCGCCGTACCAGTCGCGGGCGGATTTTTCGAGAGCTTCGATAGCGACTGCGGCGGCCTTCTTGGGGGCACCGATCAAGGTGACGGCCCACATGTGGCTGAGGAAGGCGTCGAGAGAGTCGAAACCCTCGGCGAGGGTGCCTTCCACGTGGTCCACGGTATGGAAGAGACCTGCGTATTTTTCGATGAGGCGGCGACCGATTACCTGGACGGAGCCGGGCTTGCAGACGCGGCTTTTGTCGTTACGGTCCACGTCGGTACACATGGTGAGCTCGGACTCTTCTTTAGTGGAGTTGAGGAGTTCGCGGATGTTTCGTTCGTCCTGGAGGGGGTCTCCGGTACGGCGGACGGTGCCGGCGATGGGGCAGGTTTCGACGCGGTTGCCCTCGACGCGGACGAACATTTCGGGGGAGGCGCCGACGAGTTGCTCATTGCCGAACTGCATGAGGAATTCGTAGGGGCTGGGGTTTGCCTCCTGCATGCGGCGGAAAAGGTCGGAGGCTTTACCGGCGTAAGGAGTGCGGAAGGTCTGGCGGAGGACGACTTCGTAGTAGTCACCCTGGCGCATGCCTTCGCGGCAGGTTTCCACGTTGGCTTCGTACTCGGCTACGGTGTGGTCGGAGGTGATGGGGCCGGGTTTGCGTTTGGGCTGGCGGGGGACTTTTTCTCCGGTGCGTTCGAGGCCCTGGGTGGTGATGTCGCCGCGTTCGAAGTCGACGCTTGAAAAGTCATACGAGTAGCGCTCGATGACTTCGCGCTTGCGGTCCATGTAGCAGATGTCGTCGCAGAGGAAGAGCTGGAGATCCTTGCAGAGAGTGCGTTCGTGGCGGAGCTGGATGGGCTCGAACTGGAAGAGGAGGTCGTAGCCGAAGCCGCCGGCGAGGGCTAGTTTGTCGTCTTTTTCGGTGCGGAATTCCTGGGTGAGGGCGCGCAGGATGGAGAAGATGGAGGGCTGTTTGCTGCGCTCTTCTTCGGGGAAGAAGGCGGGCATGGGCTTGAGGCGGCCGCGGAGGGTGCCGTTGTCGTCCTGAAATTCATCCCAATGGGGATGGCTGGCGAGGAGGGGCGCGAGCATGCGGTTGATGGCGATGCCACGGTCGTTGAGAGGGCGAAAGGTGACGTCGCGCTGGAAGCCGAGGAGTTCGAGGGGTGGCTTTACGGAGACGATGTCCCAGCGGGAGTAGCGGCCAGGGAATTCGTAGCCCGAGGAGAGGTAGATGCCCCGGTATTGATCGAGCTGACGCAGAAAACGGTCGAGGCCTTTGGAAAAAGGGAGGACGGTCTGCGTACGTCGGACGGAGATGCCGCCGGGCGTAAGGTAAGTAACTTCCCGCATGTCAGTGGTTTGAAGTTTCATTATCGCAAGAGGCCTGAAATCAGATATGCTCGGAGATTCGCTTATGACTCCTCTCTTCCTGTTGTTCGGTGCAATCGGGCTCCTCCTGGTGCTGATTATTTGGGTGAAGCTGAACCCGTTTTTGTCGCTTGTGATTACTTCGTTCCTATTGGGGATTGCGAACGGCCTGGCTCCGCAGGCGGTTTTGAACGCGATTATCAAGGGTGCGGGGGATACGTTCGGGACCATCGCGATTGTGATTGTGTGTGGCGCGGCGATCGGGAAGCTGATCGAAGAGAGTGGGGCGGCGCTGGCGGTGAGCAAGACGTTTATTCGGTGGTTCGGGGTGCCTCGGATCCAGTTGGCGATGGTGTTGACGGGCTTTCTGGTGGGGCTTCCGATGTTCTACAACGCCGGTTTTTTGGTGTTGACGCCGCTGGTTTATGCCTTGTCGGCGTCGACGGGGCTGCCGTTGCTGTATTTGGGGGTGCCGCTGTGCGCCGCGCTTTCGGTGACGCACGGGTTTGTGCCTCCGCATCCGGGGCCGACGGCGGTGGCGGCGGTCTTCCATGCGGATCTGAACATGACGCTGTTGTATGGGGTGATTCTGGCGATTCCGGCGACGATTCTGGGGGGGCCGGTGCTGTCGAAGTTCTACAAGGGCTGGAACAATCAGCCGCCGCCGGAGCTGTATACGCATAAAGAGCTGGCGGATAGTGAACTGCCTTCGTTCGCGGTGAGCCTGACGACCATTTTGATTCCGGTGGTCCTGATGATGTTCGGGGCGGTGGTGGCAATGACGACGGACGCCAAGAGCACGATTGCCCAGACGGCGAAGTTTCTGAGCGATGCGAACGTGGCGCTGTTTATCGGGCTGCTGGTGGCGATCTGGACGCTGGGCCTGGGCCGCGGGCGCAACATGGATTCGGTAATGAAGGCCGTGGGGACGGCGGCGTCGGGCGTCGCGATGTTGTTGCTGGTGATTGCGGCTGGCGGGTCGTTCAAGCAGGTTCTGCTGGACGGCGGAGTAGCGGAAGTGATCAAGAAGGTGATGAGCGAGAGCGCGGTTTCACCGATTGTGCTGGCGTGGGGTATGGCGGCGGTGATGCGGTTCGCATTGGGGTCGGCGACGGTGGCCGGGATTACGGCTGCGGGCATCATGCTGCCGCTGGTAGGGGGTTCGGGCGTGCGACCGGAGTTGATGGTGATTGCGGTGTCGACGGGCAGCCTGATGTTCGCGCACTTCAGCGATACGGGCTTCTGGATGTTCAAGGAATACTACAACGCCACGATTAAGCAGACGTTCCAGGTGTGGACGGCGATGGAATGCACGGTGGGCACGGTTGGCCTGATTGGTACGCTGATTCTGCACTGGATTTTGGGAGGCGTGGCGAAAGTATGATTCGAAGCTTATTGGTTGGTTTGGCTGCGGTGGGTTTGCTGGCGGCCCAGGGATTGTCTCCGAAGTGGGATGAACTGACAGCGAGCGACTTCGTGAAAGCGATTGATCAGGCGAAGGGCGTTTGCATTGTCCCGATGGGGATTTTGGAGAAGCATGGCCCGGCGGGGCCGATTGGCACTGACCTCTTCGATGCGCGTTATGCGGTGTTGAGCGCGGTGAAGCAAGAGTACGCCGTGGTGTTTCCCGAGTACTTTGTGGGGCAGATTTTTGAGGCGCAGCACCAGCCGGGGACTATCGCTTACAGCACGCATCTGCAGATGGAATTTCTGAAGGAAACGACGGACGAGATGGCGCGGAATGGCTGCACGAAGGTGGTGCTGTATTCGGGCCATGGCGGGAACAGCGGGCTGGTCTCGTACTTCACGATGACGCAACTGGAGAAGCCGAAGAACTGGGTTCTCTACACGATTTCGCTGGGTGGGTCAACGAATGTGGCACCTGCTCCGGGGACGGCTCCGACGAAGCCGGGCGTGGATGGCCATGCGGGTGAGAGCGAGACCTCGATGGTGATGGCGGCTCGTCCGGAACTGGTGCATACCGAGAGGTCGGGAACGCAGTCGGGGAAGAATCTGGCTCGGCTGGATTTGCCGGCGGGGGTATCGACTTCGATTTCGTGGTATTCGATGTATCCGAACCACTATGCGGGCGACTCGGCTGGGGCGACAGCGGCTCGGGGTCAGGCTTTGGCGGGGCAGACGATTGCCAGGGTGGTAGCGGCGATTCGGGCGATCAAGGCCGATCAGGTGGCACCGAGATTGCAGAAGGAATTCTTCGATAAGGCGGGGAAGCCGCTGGAAACTTCTCAGCAGTAAGGGGATCAGCATGCCACAGGAATATCCGATCATTCTCCGGGGGTTTCCCGGAACCGTGCAGGTTGTTGATGGCGTGGAGTATGCGCCGGGGCGCCTGGCGGACGTTTATCTGCCGGTAGAAGCGGCGAAGCCGGTGCCCACGATTCTGTTTCTGCATGCGGGTGGGTGGCTGCATGGGGACCGGAAGTTCGGGCCGGATCTGGGGCGTTTTTTCACGCAGCGCGGGTTTGCGATGGTCAGCATTGACTACCGGCTGAGTGATGAGGCGCTGTTTCCGGCGGCTGTGCATGATGTGAAGACGGCGGTTCGATGGATGCGGTCGGTTGCCGGCGAGTATGGGTTCAACCCGAACCGGATTGGGGTTTGGGGGTTGTCGGCGGGTGGGCATTTGGCGGCCTTGGCGGCGATTTCCGGGGAAGAGGATTTTGTGGGCGAGGGGGATCCGCACCGCGAGTTTTCGAGTTCGGTGCAGGCTGTGGTGGCGGGGTATCCGCCGGTGGATTTCAATCAGTTTGCGGCGGATGAAGGGTCGTTTGAGGCGAAGTTGCTGGGGGCTCCGTTGAGTTCGATGCCGGAGTTGGTCCGGCAGGCGAATCCGGCGGCTTATGTGAAGGGGCCGGGGGCTCCGCCTATTTTACTGGTGCATGGCAGTGATGACCAGGTGGTGCCATCGAGCCAGAGTGAGATGTTGTTTGATGCGCTGGGTGTGGCGGGGAACGATGTGACGATGTGCCTGATTGAGGGCATGGGGCACGGGTTCATGAACAAGAACGATTTTGATCAGCGGGAATTTAAGAGGGTGAAGAAGTA
>RGPS01000187.1 GCA_010084195.1 Terriglobia bacterium | reverse complement strand
CAGAAGCAGGCTGCCCAGCGCGGCTACAAACTAGTGCCACTGGAGGCCGCTGCCTAACTCATTGATAGCAATAGTTCCGCGTTGAGGTTCCTTAGAAGCGAGACGACAACCGAGAAGGTCATCACGCGCCAGTCGGGCGAAACGTCCAGGGGAACTCCGTCGGGACCAGTCTGTAGAAACTTCAGGAGAGCCGTGACACCCAAATACGCGAGACCGACGCCACCAATACCGCCCAGGACTGCCAGCAGGATGCTCTCTGCCAGAAATTGGCGGATGACGCGTGCCCGCTGGGCGCCCAGGGCGAGGCGGATGTCAATCTCTTTTTGGCGAGCGGTGGCACGAGCCAGTAGGAGATTCGCCACATTGGCACAGGCAATCAGCAGAACCATCGCGACGATCCCCATCAGGACAAAGAGGGGTTCGGTGGCATCTCCCCGGAAAGAAGACACGCCGGTGCTGGCTTCCGAGATCTTCACAGACTGCCTGGTGGCCTCTTTCCTCTCATTCTCGGGAAGCCCCGCGAACTCATCGGCGACCACCCGGGCGAAGGCAAGATCCACATTGGCTTGAGCCTGTTTGACGGTGACACCGGGCTTCAGCCGCCCCAAAACGTGGAGCCACGAGACCTTTTCGAAGGGATGTTCCGGATCATCGCGGAGCCAGTTTCGGCCAGGCATGAGTTGTGGCTGCATGTTGAGGGGAATCCAGAGATCCGGGGCCGGGCCAACGGCTTCCCCCCGAAAGCGGGGTTCCGCAACGCCGATAACGCGAAGAGTGGCTCGCCCCGCCTGAATGGTGTCGTCAAAGATTTTGGAGGACCCTCCGAAGCGTCGTTGCCAGAAGTCGTAGCTGGCGACGGCGTAGGGTGCCGTTCCAGGTCCGCGATCATCCGTTCCCGTAAAGCTGCGCCCGGCCGCCATGCGAGTTTTCAGTGCCTCGAAATACCCGGCACTCACCAGCCGCATTCGGACCGGCTCAGGGGCCAGACCACCGATTTCCACATCGCGGCGGTTCACCTGGCTTTGGGACGCGAAAATGCCCGCGAAAATACCCGTGTTGGCACGAAGAGCTTCGAATTCGCGGGTTGTCAGGTTGTCGCGAACTCCGTTCGACATGCCGATGTTGACGCCGCTGGCAGAGCGATTGGTGAGGACGACCATCTGTTCCGGGTTCGGGACAGGCAGCATCTTCAGAAGAATTGCGTTGACCAGGCTGAAGATGGCGGTGTTGGCCCCAATGCCCAGAGCGAGGGAAAGGATGGCCACGGCAGTGAAACCGGGGGTCTTGAGGAGCATTCGAAGGCCGAAGCGGAAATCCATACGAGGAGTATGTGCGCGACTGAGGAATTAGTTCGTAACTGTATGCTTCCGGCAGATAGAATGGAGCGGATCATGAGAACATTCGCTCTGTCCCGCCTTCTCGCCCCCCTTCTTCTCGCCCCGCTATCCTTTGCCCAGAGTTCGAACTGGGCCGTGGAGTTTGCAAACCGATATGCGGTTCAACCAAACATCACCTACCTGGTCGCCAACAACTACGAGGCGAAGCTCGACCTCTACGAGCGCCGCGATGTGCAGGATGCGCAGCCGACCCTGATCTTCATCCACGGTGGCGGCTGGACCGGCGGCACAAAAGAGTCTGTACTGAACAAGCTGATCCCGTACTTTGAGATGGGCTGGAATGTAGTGAATGTCGAGTACCGACTGGCTAAGGTTTCGCAGGCGCCGGCTGCCGTGGAGGATTGCCTCTGCGCTCTCAGGTGGATCGGAGCCAATGCCCGCCAGCACCACATCGACCTGAATCGCCTCGTCACGTCCGGAGATTCGGCAGGCGGCCATCTGGCAATGACGACGGCGATGATCCCCGAAGCCGCCGGACTCGACCGTCAGTGTCCCGGCGTTGCGCTGCCCAAAGTGGCGGCGATTATCGACTGGTACGGCATCACCGACGTGAATGATCTGATGGAAGGTCCCAACATGAAGACCTACACGGTGGCGTGGCTGGGTGCGGCAGTGAACCGAGGCGAGATTGCAAAGAGGGTATCGCCACTGGAATACGTTCGCGCCGGAGGCCCGCCCACGCTCATGATCCATGGCGATGCCGACCCAACAGTTCCCTATCAGCACAGTCTCCGGCTGAAGGCCGCGCTCGATAAGGTCGGCGTGAAGAACGAACTATTCACGGTGCCCGGTGGAAAGCACGGAAACTTCAGCGCCCCTGAAAATGTGGCAGTCTATGGAGCGATCAAAAACTTCCTGAAGGCGCACGGCTTCCCCGTGCAGTAGGCGGGACTACGCGCCCATTTGCTTCTTGCCAAAGCCCACTATCAGCTTCCACTCTTCCAGCGTGTTGTAGACAATCGGGCAGTACGTGGCGCGGTCAACCATCTGCCACATGCGGCTCTGGATGGAGCCCGGTCCTCGGACGAGGTGTGGGAAGTCCTGGCAGGTATCGGGACGGGCATCGTAGATCGTGCAGTCGTTGCCGTCCAGAAAGATGCAGCCGTGTTCATTGCGACGCAGGATAATGTCCTCTTCGTCCTGTGCGGAGGGTGTAGTGTACTGCGCAATGAACTGGCGGGGCGTAATCTTCAGGTATTTGGCGAGCCGCTCCACATCACGCTTCGTGACGTCGGTTTCCGCCACCTTGCAGCAGTTGGCACAGGCGCGGCAGTCCATCTTTTCATCAAAATCCAGAGATACCGCACGAAACCGGCGCTCCGGAAAATCGTGAACCTTCATGTGGCGGCGGAACTTTTCGTTCTCGGGCACCTTCTTTTCGCCGAGGCGCTGAATCTGGACCAGATCAGTAATCACTGCTCTCAGTATCTCCTGCCCCGACGTGAGAGACACGGTCGGGGCCAGCAGTCTGCGAGAATGATCTGAATGCCAGCCTCACAGAATACCGACGCCGCCCGTTGGGACAAGTCCTTCTTTGGACATCCTCTGGGCCTATCGACCCTCTTCTTTACCGAGATGTGGGAACGCTTTAGCTATTACGGCATGCGCGCCCTGCTGATTCTGTTTATGACCGCCACGGTACAAAACGGGGGGCTCGGGTTCCCGACATCGAGGGCGGGGGCCGTCTATGGCATGTACACGGCGCTGGCGTATCTCGCCGCCCTGCCAGGGGGCTGGATCGCAGACCGGATCTGTGGGCAGCGCAAGGCCGTCCTCGTGGGTGGAATTCTGATCGCGATCGGGGAGTATTGCCTGGCGTTCCCCAGGATTCAGACTTTCTACGCCGGGCTCGCGATCATCATTGTGGGTACCGGTCTGCTGAAGCCAAACATCAGCACCATGGTGGGCGCACTTTACACCCCAGAAGACAAGCGCCGGGATTCCGGCTTTTCCATCTTCTACATGGGGATCAACATGGGAGCGCTGCTCTCGCCCCTGGTATGCGGGTACCTCGGCGAAAATTACGACTGGCACTACGGCTTTCTGGCCGGGGGCGTGGGCATGACGCTCGGCGTCATCCAGTATTCGCTGGGCGGCCGGTATCTGGGCAAAGCGGGTACGACGAATGTGGGAACTCCTGCCGACGTTGCACTGTTCCGGAAAGTCCTGTCTGGCTTCGCTGCCCTGGTTGCCGGTCTGGCACTCGCAGGTGTGAGTGGATTCCTGAATCTCTCTGTAGAAGGTATCTCCGATATTTTTGGCGTTTCACTGGGGCTGGTGGTAGCCGTGTTCTTCGGGTGGCTGCTGACTTCGAAGGAGTATGCCCCGGAGCGCAAGCGCTTTCTGGCGATCTTTGTACTGTTTATCGCGGCTGCTCTTTTCTGGTCCGCGTTTGAACAGGCCGGGTCAACATTAAACCTGTTTGCGGAGCGGAATACCAATCTGCATACCTGGGACTTTCCCCTTTGGGGCCTGTTCCGCGCCAGCTACTTCCAGTCATTCAATTCCCTGTTCATGGTGTTCGGGCTGGCACCCCTGTTCGCCTGGTTGTGGATCAAACTCGGAAAAAACGAACCCACCAGCACAGCGAAATTCTCGATTGGGCTGCTGTTTGTTGGCCTCGGGTTCGCCATTCTGATCCCGGTGGCCTCCTCGAATGCCGTCAGTCCGTGGTGGCTGACGCTGACCTACCTGTTGCACACTATCGGTGAGTTGTGCCTGAGTCCGGTAGGCCTCAGTGCCATGACGAAACTGGCTCCGGCACGAGCCATGGGTATGGTAATGGGGGTCTGGTTCCTCGCAACCTCGGTGGGAAACTTCATTGGAGGCCGCCTCGCCTCTGTTTATGAGTCATTCCCGCTGCCCGCGCTGTTTGGGATCGTCGCCGGCTTCAGCATCGTGCTGGCAGTCGTCTTACTGTTCCTCATCAATCCGATGAAGAATTTGTCCGAGGGCGTGAATTGACGGAAGCCCCGATCTGGGAAAAGTACCGGGACCAGTTTCCGGTTACGAAGAACCTGACCTATCTGAATCACGCGGCGGTTGCACCGTTGAGCCGGACGTGCGCGGAGGCCATGCAGCATCTGGCGCAGGATGCTCTGGACTTCGGAAGCTTCCACTATCTCAACTGGATGGCCACCTATGAGGGCGTCCGGAGTGCCACGGCAACCATGATCAATGCCCGGCCCAGGGAAATCGCCATCACCAAGAACACTTCGGAGGGTATCGCAATTGTGGCCACCGGGATTGCCTGGAAGCGCGGCGACGTAATGGTCTGCTTCCACGAAGAGTTCCCGGCCAACCTGTTCCCGTGGCGCAAACTGGAACAGGAGATGGGCGTAGAAGTCCGGTGGCTTTCCATTTTTGACTCGCTGGACAAGCTTGACGAAGCGGCCAAAGGAGCCCGGTTGCTGGCCATCAGCTATGTCAACTACCTGAACGGACACCGGGTAGACCTGAACGCCATCGGGGAGATCTGCCAGAGGCGGGGCTGTTTCTATTTCGTGGATGCCATTCAGGGTATGGGAGCTTTTCCCATTGATGTGGAGGCTGCCCATATCGACGCACTGGCTGCGGATGCACATAAATGGATGCTGGGGCCGGAGGGTTGCGCAGTGCTGTATGTCCGGGAGTCGCGGCTAGAGGAGGTACAGCCGGTACAGATCGGCTGGACGAACTTTGCGCACTACACCGACTACGCGTCGCGGGATATGACGCTGCGGGCCGATGCCGGCCGCTATGAATCCGGCACGCTAAACACGATTGGTTGCTACGGCGTGCGCGCGGCGCTGGATTTGTTGCTGGAGGCCGGGATTGAGAACATCCGACCGGCGGTGCAGGGTCTGGCAGATCAATTGGCATCGGGCGCGGAGGCACTTGGATACGAATTGGCCTGCCCGAGAACCCAGGAAACCGGGTCCGGCATTGTGTCCATCCGCAAGAACGGGGCGGAATCAACCATGATCGTGCGCGGCCTCAAAGATCGGCGGATCATTGCCGCTCCGCGCCAGGGGTGGGTTCGTTTTGCCCCCCACTTTTACATTTCGCCCGCCGATATTGACCGGGTTCTGGCGGAACTGGCTACTTTCTAGAACCGATAGGTCAGGAAGGTAGTGAAGTAGGTAACGGAGTGGCCCGGTGGGGTCTGCTTCAGAAACTCCCCGGAGTAGAATCGCGTCACCATCCCCGTCCACGTGGTGTGGCGGTCAATCGTTAGTTGAACGGGCAGTGAGACCTGGGTTCCAACATAGTGGGCACTGCTCAGCCGCCCTGTCCGCAGCGGGGTGCCGAGAACGCTGTAGATGCCGTCTCTTGTGCTTTGCCGCCAGAAGACACTGGATTCCGGCAGAAAGTAGACGCGTTTGTGCAGGCGGAGCCGAACGTTGGGCGTCAGATCAATCATGTTGCTGGCGCCAATCAGCCCGATTTTTCCGGAGTACGCAGTAGTCGGAAAGAGAGGGTTGAAGGTCCCCAGTGTACTGCCGGCTCGGTTTCTGTCGCCCGAGGCAATGTCCGCCCGCAGAGAAAACCGGGGTGCGAACTTCATCTTCAGCTGCGAATAGCCCGTATCCGTGGCGACTGCCCAGGCGGCGATATTACCGGTCCGGAACGTCCCGAACTGGCCAAGGAACTCGTAGTTATAGTCGAACTTGCCGCGCGTTCCCCACCAGCGGGAGCCGATGGTGTGGCGGGTTTCGCGGCCCGAACCTTTATCGAACGGCGCAAACTTCCGGTCATACCCGAGGTAGTAGAGCGAGACGTTGGTTTTCTTAATGAGCGGATTCGGCCCGAAGATACCACCAGCCCAAAGGCTTTGGTGGTGGTCCGGGGAATTATCGAACACCCCGGGATTGAGTTCGACAGGACGCGCGACCAGAAAGTTCCAGGTGTAGTTGCCCTGCTTCCAGTAAACACGCGCAGCGTCGAAGGATCGGCGAACATTGAAGACCTCTGACGCGGACAGAAAGTGTCCGGAGCCAAACTCCAGTTCCTGCCGCCCGAGGCGAAAAGTGACCGCTTTTTTCGCATCGCCAGAAGTCGAAAGCTCCACGAAGCCCTGGTGGATCTCAAACTGATCTTTGTCGGTGGCACGAGGACCCTGGAGCCGTCCGGTCTCCAAACCGCTCTGGGCCTGAACAAAGAAGCGCACCTGGCCCATGTGAATATCGGCATGGCCCAGAAAGCGCTGGATCAGAAAGCCGTTCGGGCTGTTTACCACTGCGCCAAATCCAGCGCTGCGGAACAACTCGTACCGGGTCCGACTCTCGCCTCCCAGCGACATGTACCAGCCGGGATGGCCGAGTTCGATGTATTTCAACGGATCCAGGTAGTCAGTCCGATAGGTATGGTTCCGGAGGTAGCTCCAGTTTTCGTCCCAACGGAGTTCGAGATAGGCAGGACGAGCCGGAGCCGGCGCAGATTTCGTCTGAGCAACAGCCGCCAGGGTGACGGTCGAGAGGAGGACAAGCGGTTGCCAAAATCGCATCTTACAATTCTATCGGAGGGTACCGCAAATACTGTATCCGTCCAGCACTATTAATTACATCTATTCGACGATTTGACGCGGTCGTCCCCGGGGGAAGAGCGCCAGTGGGTCGTCCTGTACCCCGATGATAAAGCCCATGAAGCTGACAGACATTTCATCGGTGGTCTGGGGGCCATAACGAACTTCGATGCCAGGATTTGGATTCCATGGGTTATTTCCCGAGTTGTCGTAGTGGGCGATGGACTCGATGCGGGTACCCTTCGGCAGGACAACTGGTTTCGCAAATTCATAACCCAGTTGCCAGTTGAAGTCGAACTTGCCTTTCAGCAGAACCTGATTTTCTCCCGACGGGTAGTGGGCGATGAGCTCGTAGTCCTTGGCACGAAGGTGCATGTGGGGCTGGACCCAGGCAAGTTTGGCTTCGGTTTGCAAAACAGCTTCCGCACGAACCTCATGGTTGGTGGCTCCGGCCGGGATGACGAAAGAAGTGGTGTTGATGCCGGTCGTCGTGAAGTACCTTTGCACCGGTGCGTCTTTCGCAAAAATGATGCCGACACGGGAACGATCCTTTTCCGGTTTGCCGGTGGGGGCGTAATGGATCTCGAAGACAATATCCGAACCGGCTGCAATGAACTTGGCCGCTCCGGAATTGGTAAATTCCATAGCGTTCACGCCCGGGTTGTACTTCGCCAGAATATCCTGCACCGGACGAGGGCCATGGCTGGGCCCGTCCTCTGGCGGCGCGAATTGAGCGCGGGCCGGCTTGTACATCTCACCTTCCGGGGCATCCTTCATCCAGGGCGAGTTCGGAGGCCGGATCCAGGCCTTCATGTGGTGGACGACCCTGGCGTTGCCGGGCCGGACTTCGGCAGCTGAAACCCAAACATCCTTTGGGAAGTTGACCTTAATCAGCATGTTGCCCTGATCCATGGTGCCGGTAGCGGGAATCTCGAGTTCGTGGGGGTATTCGACGATCAGGTCGGGCTTGCCGATGCTCCAGCCCGTGGCGAACCTGACGGGCGGCGGCGCATCACTGGCATTGCCTTCCGGGGCGCCAGCCTCGACCCACGCATTCAGGATTTCGAGCTGTTTCGGGGTCAGGCTGCGCTCGTTGGTGAAGTGGCCCTTGTATTCCGGGTCGGCAAACCATGGCGGCATTTTGCGGGAAGCGACCGCATCCCTGATTGCCTTGGCCCAGGGACGAGTCTGCGCATAGGTCAGGAACGGCATGGGGCCGATCTCGCCCGGACGGTGGCACCCCTGGCACTGTTGCTGGAGGACTGGCAGCACGTCTTTGTGAAAGGTGACGGCGGCGGGGGCAAGCAGGGCCCCGGCGAGAAGACAGGTGGCAAGAGTTCGGACCATGGTGGCAGCGTATACGGTCTGGAGGCCGGAGTCAACCGGAGAATCTTCACACGTCCATGTGAGATACTGATTCATGTGAACAGAAATCTCACCGTTAACCTCCCCGAGGAGCTGATCCACCAGATCCGCATTCATGCGGCCCACCGCAATCAGTCGATGACTTCTCTGCTTAAAGACGCCGTGCACAGAATGCTGCACGAGGGTGATGACGTGAAATCGGCGCACTCAAGGCTGGTGGATCGAATGCGAAACTCGCCGGACCGCGGGCTGCCGGATCGTATCCCGTGGACACGAGATGAGCTTCATGAGCGTTGAGTTCATAGATACGAATGTGCTGGTCTATGCCCACTGTCGGGAACCGAAGGCAAAATTTTCTGCGGCAGTAGAGCTGATCGATTCGCTCGGTGAACAGAGGACAGGTGCCTTGAGTTCCCAGGTTCTTGCCGAGTTTTACTCGATCATGACTGGAAAGTTGCGGATGACCAGTCTGGAAGCAGAGGCAGCGATCACCGATCTCAGCTCGTGGACTTTGCATCGCCCATCCCACGCTGACATCCTCAACGCCATTCAGCTTCAGCGGAGATACAAGCTCTCCTGGTGGGACGCCATGATAGTCAACAGCGCACTCGAAACCGGCGCGAAGGTCCTTTGGACTGAAGATCTGAACCATGGTCAGGAATTTGGAAGCCTGGTGGTCCGGAATCCATTCGCCTGATTGACTACCGCAGCCTGCGCGGTGCGGTGAAGTCGAGGTTCTCCGAGAAAAACGGCACCATCTTCTTCTCAACCGCTCCGCAACTCCCATCGCTTCAAATTCACACTCTTACTGCGGCAACTGGCGACTCAGAGCGTCAGGCACCCAGACGATCGTCCCGTGACGATGGTCGTCCGGGAACCTGAGATCGGGCGTAATCTCTCTGAAGGTCTTCCAGTCGCGGGTAGTCAGGGCACCGACATGCTGGGGTTTGGTGTAGTGATCGAAATAGACCACCCACTCCGCGCCAATTCTGCCGACAGTCGGGCCTTCCACCCAACCGGGGGTAAAGGGTTAGGACCGGTTTTTCCAGGGACCCTGCGGCGACCCCGCGAAGGCCAGACGGAGGTTCTTTTTCACCGGCGTCCTGCGCTCGTCTTTTAATACCATCATCCACTGCTTTCCAGCCCGGAAGATGACCCATTCTTTGGCTTTGGGATCCCAGGCGGCTTCCGGAGCCCACGCATTCCTGGCCGTGGGTTCGCTTTCCGTGATCTCAACCTGCAGCCAGTTCCCCTCGGACGCGGCATATGCCCGGAAAGGCAAACTCCCGCCGCTGCCGGCGGTAACCTGCACAAATTGCGGGGCCGAGACCCCGTAGTTCTGGGGAGCGCTCAGCGAGATGACATTTGGGCCGGCGGATATCCCCAGGCCCGCGATCACGAGGGTGACTGGAACCCGGACAACCGAAAAAGACGATGTTGCTGTCACCGTTCCTGAATACGTCCCGCTGGCGAGGCCTGTGGGGTCCACCGAGACCCGGATGGTGGCCGGACTTGTTGCAGTGGAGGGAGAAACAGACAGCCACGAATTGAGCGTATCCGTATTGTGGGTCACCCTGAAAGTGGCATCATCACTCACCTTGATGGCAAACCCTTGGGCGCGGGGAGAGCACTGCCTGCCACCCAGCAAAAATTCAGCGCTACAGGTGTTGCTGTTATAGTTTGCGTTGGTAGCCCACCGGTTCCCCTGCCAACCATTAAAAACACAGTAATGGTCAGGGTGGAAGTTGGGTCCACGGCACCGGCAGGTGTCAGGTTCACCTGTGCGATATAGGTCCCGGCGGCCAGGGCGGCGGGGGGTACTGAAAGACTGAGATTCGCAGGAGTGTTCTGCGGCCCCGGGCGAAAGAGGGATAGCCAGCCGGGGCTGCCTGCGATGTAATTTATTCCGGTACCTTTGATAGTGATCCGCTTATCTGACCTAACGGCGACGGCCTGAGCAGGAGGAACGGCCCCGCCTGGGGTCTAGGCAAAACCACACTCGGGGAGCCGACCGTGACGATGGGAGCCGCAACAAGACGCAGGGCCGTATACGCGAGCGGGAAAACAATGGTACCGATACTTGTTCTTTCGGAACGCAAAGTGACCTTGCCCTCAGAATCCGTATCCCTTAATTCGTTATAGCCTGACCGCTGCTTCTGCCCTGTACCAGTTTTCTTCGAACTGAGCCGGACTGAGGTA
>RGPS01000186.1 GCA_010084195.1 Terriglobia bacterium | reverse complement strand
GGTGGAGCATGGCCCCCGAACGGCCCCTGGCAGTCGCGATTCCGGAGGAGAGCATCGAGACTATCTCGTCAAACTGACGACGCTCAAGGTTGCGATAGGGGTAGGCCTTTCGGAAGGTTTCATAGAGCTCGGATTCGAGCCATGCCTGGTCGTCCTTGCCGATGGAAGCAACTTCAGCCACAATCTGCTGGGCAAGAATATCGATGGAGTTCTCCGAAATCTCCAGACGCTCCAGGTCGCCTGCCCGAATGGCGGAAATGAGGGCAGCGCATTCGATGAGTTCATCACGGGTGGTGGGGAAGATGCGACCTTTGGGTTTAGCCCCGACCCAGTGCCCCGCCCTGCCGATGCGCTGGAGCGCGACCGCTATATTGCGTGGAGACCCCACCTGACAGACGAGGTCCACCGTGCCGATGTCAATGCCGAGTTCGAGCGAAGCGGTGGCGACAACGGCGCGGAGTTCACCATCGCGGAGACGGGTTTCGGCTTCGTGGCGCATCTTGCGGGAGAGACTGCCGTGGTGAGGAAAGACGATGCCCTGGCCGAGGCGGGCTTCGAGCGAGTGGGCTACACGCTCGGACATCCGCCGGGTGTTGACGAAGACAAGGGTGGTGCGGTGTTCCAGGATGAGTTGGGCGATACGGTCGTAAATCTCGTTCCACACTTCGTTGGCCGCGACGGCTTCCAGTTCGCTGCGGGGGACTTCGACCGAAAGGTCCATTTCCCGGCGGTGGCCGGTGTTCACGATCCTTGTGCCAGGTGCCAGAAAGTCGGCGACTACTTCGATGGGTTTCACCGTAGCGGACAGGCCAATACGCTGGACGGGTTTGCCGACCAACGCATCAAGCCGCTCCAGAGAGAGCGACAGGTGCGCACCTCTCTTGCCGCCTCCGGATGCGGAGCCGGCCATCGCATGGATTTCATCCACGATGACCGTGGAGACGGAGTTCAGGTTCTTCCTGGGTGCCGGGGCCGTCAGCAGAATGTAGAGCGACTCGGGCGTAGTGACCAGGATATGGGGCGCGTCCTTCGTCATGCGACGGCGCTCCATGGCTGTGGTATCGCCGGTGCGAACTCCGGTTCGGATGGTAGCTAACGCGATACCCTGTAGCTCAGCCAGAGCGGCGATCTCGGCCAGGGGAACTTCCAGATTGCGATGGATGTCTGTACTCAGGGCCTTCAACGGCGACACATAGACGACTTGGGTCTGGTTGGGTAGCGGCCCCAGACGTGCGGCACGAACCAGCCTGTCCAAACAAATCAAGAACGCCGAGAGGGTTTTTCCGGAGCCGGTGGGCGCTGAGATCAGCGTGTGGCATCCGGCAGCGATCAGGGGCCACCCCTGTTCCTGGGGCGAGGTGACACCGGAGAACTTGGCCCGGAACCAGGTTTGGATCAGGGGATCGAATTGGGCAAGTGCGGGCACAGCAGGCTCCAGTTTAGCGGCTTCTGGTCCGATGCCCCAGCGATATTGGCAGAACAGCTTGCGACTGCCACACGAGCAAGGCTTGGGGGGCCATCCGGTTTGAACTTTCCGCCAAGTCATTCGGCGCTCGGCCGTGCGCCATCTTCAGCTGCTCGGGAGATCAAGACGTTAGCCGCTTCTGCACCAGTTCGTCGAAACCTGCTCCAGTTGCCTCAGGAAGGCGCGTCACTGGTGGGCACGATCTGTCAGCTTTGACCTCACGTTGCGGTTTTCGCGGAGCCTGCCTTCGAAGTTCGTCGGTGTTCTGAGGGAGTGGTCGGAGGCCGTGGTGAAACAGGCCAAATGCGAGGCTTGGCCGGCGGTTCCGGCCTGACGTCGAGGGGGCTCAGTTCAGCAGGCGAACGATCTCCTTTTCGTAGTCCGCCTTTGGAATCAAGCCGGCGTGGATGGCTGCAATTTTGCCGTCGCGACCGATGACGAACGTCACGGGCAAAGCCTCCATACTGCCGTAAAGTCTGCCTATATCTTCGTCGCCGAGAACAACCGGGTAACGAACCTTGTGCTCCTGGAGCCAGGGCCTGACAACAGACCAGCCGTCGTCATCCAGGGAGACGCCGACTACGGTAAAGCCGCGGGCCTGCCATTTCTCCTGGAATTCGATGAACCACGGCGTTTCAATCCCACACGGCCCGCACCATGTGGCCCAGAAATTCAGCAGGACAACTTTGCCGCGCAATTCCGACAGTCGAACAGTCGAGCCCGATGCGGTTTTCGCTTCGAAATCCGGAGCTTCATTGCCCACCACGGGCGCTTTGGCAGCCAGGATGGATGTAGCCAGACTATGCATGGCCCACGGAACCCCGCGCCAGCCGACCGCAGCGGTGGCCAGGAGCAGGAACCAGAACCAGGGACGGCGGATAAACCTCATGTACTCCATTAGACGCGGCGAGGTCTTGTTTTCTTCCGGCAACCAGAAGAAACCGGCAGTGCCGGAGAAGCGCCCCTGCTGGTTTAGTCTACGTTTAGCCGGGTGCCGGGGCGATTCGCCTGCGACATCGCTTCGATACGCTGGTCCAGGACCGCCCGCAGGCCTTTCAGCAATTCGAGATGGGCCTGACGGAAATGGCTCCCCGCTTCTCCGGAGGGCAGGAGCATCTCGACCAGCATCGTCAGTTTCGGGCCATTGCCTCCACAGAGGCAGTTGGTCGGTGGGTTCTCGTTTGTGTCGCTCATGCTGTCGTCCTCATCTCCACTACTAACACCCCGTCAGTCAGCTTCGCCTTCACCGGCGTCAACGCCGACATGCTGGAGGGTAGCCCAACATGACGCCGAAGGGTCCCGATCTCCACCACCAGTTCATCCCCTTTTTTGAACAGACCGATTTCGCCCTTCTGGGCGAAGGGCATGTGGAGGTGGACTTCGTGGTGGTCGTCCACTTTGGAGAACGAATAGGGACGCCGGGTGCTGGTAATCGCGGACGGGTCGGAGTCTCCGGGGTAAAGACGCGCGGAGAATTCAAGAAGTCCCTTCATACCCACTACTTCGTGGTTGAGCAATGGAACGGTGGAGACGGGAACAGGCGAAAAATACGCTTCGATCTCGCCCAGGATACGTCGTTGCGAGTCTCTGGAGCCCGTGAAGAACGGATCGTTGATCTCGTCGGGCAGGAGACGGTTGACGATGACGCGGTCCACGGTGAGCCCATAGAGCGAGAAGTAGACGAAAGCCCGCTGGGTTTCGCGAACCACCATTTTTTCAGCGTTGGTCACCAGCCGCACGCTCGTTGTTTCCGGGTCCTGCAGGACGGCATCGATTCCCTGAATTTTGGTAAACAGACCCGCGATGTTATCGAAATACGCATCGGGAGGAGCTTCGACCGGGCTCATCCTGTTGAAGACGGGCCGGATGGCTTTGATCACCTTTCTTTCAAAGTTGAACAGGTGTTTCATGTACCAGTCGAGCGTGGTGGGCAGACTCACGAAGCGCAGGGATTCGGCTGTCGGGGCGCAATCCAGAAGCATGACGTCGTACTGTTTTTCACGACGGTACTGATTGACGTACATCATGGCGCTCAGTTCTTCCATGCCCGGGAAAATCGCCAGTTCTTCTGCCTCGACGCCACTGAGGCCGGTAGTCCGCATCACGGCAGTTATGTAAGACGCGATTTCATTCCAGTGGCGTTTGACCTCGCGCTGGATATTGATCTCGAAGATCCAGAGATTTGGCTGGACCTGAACCGGGTCGGCTGTTGCACCGTGGAATAGCGTGGCTTCCAGGTCGAAGGAATCGCCCAGAGAGTGAGCGGGGTCAACGCTCATAACAAGGGTCTTGTAGCCGAGTTGGGCCAGGCGGAGGCCAGTGGCGGCAGCGACGCTGGTTTTGCCAACCCCGCCCTTGCCGCTGAAAAGGAGAATGCGCATCGTTACCTTGCTAGATGCAGCTTGAACTACCCTGGGTGGAGAGATTTTCGTTCCCAACTGTGGCCTTCATAGTTGCCCGGCTGCTCGAGACGAGCCTGAACGCCCGAAGCCTCAATACCGAGGTTCCGGGCTGAGGTTATTTCGCAGTCGATTTGGCCGCAGCAGTTCATCAGCGGACCCGAGAGACGGGGATTCGGATGACGCCGGGGGGCGGGTGGCGGCTGGGATTGCGGCGTCGGTAGTGCCGTTGTGCCACTTTTTGTTGACGGGGATTGCGAATTGCTCCTGCTGCAGCTTTGCCGTGCAAGTCAGGAGCGGTCAGGGCAGGAGGACGTCGGCCAGCGGCATGGCGACACGACCGTCGTGAGTCCGCATAATGAGGTCGCGGGCTGTGGTCCAGCCGTTGTCCGTGATGGTCCAGCCTCGGTTCTTCCAGGGGTCAATTACCCAAATATTGGAGATTCCGAAGGCGATATAGTCGTCGATACGGTCCTGCATAGAGGCCATGGTGTCATCGGGCGACATAATCTCGATACAGAGCCAGGGGGGACTGGTTAGGATCTCTTCTTCCGGAAGAGGTAGTTCCACGACAGTTACATCGGGGATCCGAACACGGGTATTCGTGACCTGACTGCGAAGTTCCGGCAGGGGGAAAAACCGTCGCGCTTGTTCGGGACGACCAAACCACATCGTGATCCGCGACTGAGCATAACTATGTTTTCGCTTACCCACGTTGCGTTCTATCACCTCGCCGTCGATGTATTCGCGGTCGGGGTGATAGCTTGTGTTGAGGTACTCCTCAATCGACAGTAGAGTTGCCGCGCTCATGGCATTTAGGATACCGCTTCAAGGGCGTTTGCGTTTGTGGACGGGCTTGAATTTCTGTTGGCGAGGTTCGACGATCGCAAATTGCAGCTTTCGTTCCAAAGGATCAACACGGTCCAGGATGACGCGGACCTTGTCCCCAATGGAAAATTCGCGTCGGGTTCGCTGGCCGATGATCTTCCTGGTATTTTCATGCCAGGTATAACGATCCCCCGGCAGCGTATCAATAGGTATCAGACCTTCCACGAAGAGGTCTTCCAGTTCCACAAAGGCACCAAAACGGGTAGTACTGATCAACAGGCCATTGAACTCTTCGCCGACCCGGCTCTCCATGAACTTTGCCTTCTTCCATTCCACAAGTTCGCGTTCGGCATCGGCGGCACGGCGTTCATTGGTGGAGCAATCTCCGGCGATGGCTTTGATTTCCCCTTCGTTGGAGTAAGTGGTGTGGTCCAGCGTGGCGGCCAGCAGGCGGTGGACGATGAGGTCGGGATAGCGGCGGATGGGAGAGGTGAAGTGGGTGTAGTACTCCGTAGCCAGAGCGAAGTGGCCCTCATTGGCTTCACTGTAACGGGCTTGGCGCAGCGAACGGAGCATCAGGAAACTCAGGATTCGCTCTTCGGGTTTGCCTTCGATCTTTGCGACCAGGCGCTGGTAGTTCCGGGGCGAGATGGCCACCTCTTTGGGGATGATGACATCTTTGTAGGCGACGCGACCTTCGGCCTTTCGCTCCTTGTAGCGCAGCTTATTGACGGGCATGGCTCCGATACCTAACGAGACCCCGAACTGAGCAGCCACTTCTTCGAATTCCAGAACTCGTTTGGGATCGGGCTGCTCATGGATGCGGTAAATAGCCGCTCGCCCCGTAGCTTCCAGGTGAGCGGCGACAGCTTCGTTAGCCGCCAGCATGAATTCCTCGATGATGCGGTGGGCGATGTTGCGCGGGCTGCGTTTGATGCCCACCATCTCCCCGAACTGGTCGAATTCGATCAGGGGTTCGGGGAGATCGAAATCGATGGAGCCTCGCTTGAAACGGCGACGCATCAGAATTTCGGCAAATTCCCGCATGAGTTCGAAGCGCTCGACCAAGGATTTGTAGCGAGTTATTAGCTCCTCGTCACCTTCAAGGAGCTTGTGAACCTTGGTGTAGGTCATACGCTCCACGGAACGGATGACGCCACGGCAGAAGGTCTGGGTGACGGGCTCGCCCGTGTGATCGAATTCGATCAGGGCGGACATGACCAGGCGGTCCTGCTGCGGCATTAACGAGCAAATGTTGGTAGAGAGCTCGTGGGGAAGCATGGGCACGGCCCGGTCGGGGAAGTAGACGCTGGTGCCGCGGAGCCGGGCTTCCGAATCAATGGGCGAGCCGGGGAGGACATAGTGGCTGACATCGGCGATGTGGACCTGTAGCGCGTAGTGCCCGTTCGGGAGGCGGTCAACGAGGACTGCATCGTCGAAATCGCGGGCCGTTTCACCGTCAATGGTCACGATGGGAAGGTTACGGAAGTCGCGGCGGCGCCTGGGGTCCAATTCGGCGACCGGGATGATTTCTGAGATCGCTTTGGCCTGTTCGATGACCTCGGGCGGGAAGTGGTGGGGCAGATGGTGCTTGCGGATGACGATCTCGACGTCGATGCCGAAGTCATCCGGCGCGCCCAGAACTTCGATGATGCGCCCTACGGGCGTTTCGCCATATTCCAAAAGTTCAGCATTGACGATCAGGCCATCAAGCTGCGAGGGATCGGAATACTCTTTGGCTTCCACGCCGATGCGATCATGCTGCGGACCTTCCGGCGGAAGCGCGTATTCCACAGGAATCTCCACCCAGTCCTGCATGCGGGAGTCGTGGGGAACCACCCAGAGGCCGCGTTTGGTGATCCGAAATTCGCCAACAACAGTGGGGTGGGCCCGGCGCATCACACGGTGGACTTCGCCTTCGGTGCGACCTCCGGGGCCGACACGGCCCACGCGGACAATGGCGCGATCTCCGTGCATAGCGCCCCGAATTGCATCCCGGTTCAGGTAGATATCACCGACGACACCGGGAATAGGTTTATCGGGAATGAGGAAACCGAAGCCATCCCGATGAACCGAGATGCGTCCGGCAGCAAATTCGCGACTCAGGGACGCAGCCTGATAGTGGCCCTGATTGACCTCGATGAGGTCCCCAGAGTGGATCAGGGCTTCGAGAGCATCTTCGAGCGCTACCCGGCGTTCACCCTGCGCGCGGAAGTCTTTATAAAGGTGTTTGAGGCTGGCCCGCCCCTTCGGGAGCTTCAGGATGTGGGCGAGTATCGCCGCGGGTTCGAAAACACTGGATGCAGCGGCACGGCTCATACCTTCATAATAGGGGTGATGCGCCTATTGCTCATTTTTGCTTCCACAACTGCACTCTTCGCCCAAGGCCCCATGGCAGGTCAAAACATGGTGGCACAGAATACACCCGCTGCCGCGAAGAAGACGCCGGTGACTGTTACAAAGGCTGCTGCGCCGGCTGCGGTCAAGAACTTCAAGCTGTCAGGATCGCCGGCAGCGACGATCACAATTGAGGTTTATACCGACTACGAATGCCCTTCGTGCCGGAATCTCTATCTGCAGACCTTGCCCGAACTGATCACCCAGTACGTGGCCAAGGGCAAGGTGCAGTTGCTGCATCGGGATTTCCCCCTCCCCCAGCACCAGTACTCAAAGATTGCCACTCGCTACGCAAACGCAGCGGGACAGTTGGGCCAGTACGACATAGTGGCGAATCAGCTATTCAAGACTCAGGCGGAGTGGTCGCAGAACGGCAATGTTGACGGCACGGTGGCAAAGGTAGTGGCCCCGGGTGATCTGCAGAAGATCCGCGACCTGGTGAAGAACGACACACACCTGGACGACACCGTAACCACCGATGTTGCCATGGCCAACAAAGACGGCCTGAACCAAACGCCGACGCTGGTCGTCGTGAATAAGGGCAAGCGGCAGAAAATTGACGGCTTCGTGCCGTTCATGATTCTGAAAAGCTACATCGACCAGCAACTGGCGAAGAATTAAAGCGGTGGGGATGCTGAAGAGGGGCAAATTCTGGCTGCTGCTGGGCCGGATTGCGTTGGCCGTGATTTTTCTGGCGGCCGGAATCGCCAAGCTGCGGGAGCCATGGCTGCAGTTTGCAGTGTCTATCAACTCTTTCAAGATCGTTCCGGATGCCATGCTGGAGCCGATTGCGCGCATCCTGCCGTGGTTTGAGGTCGTGGTTGGCGTGGCAGTATTGTCCGGGATCCAACTGAAGTGGACGTCGTCACTGGCTACCGTGATTCTGGGGGGCTTTCTGGCCCTGCTGATCCGTAGCTGGGCTATGGGAATTGAAGTAGATTGCGGTTGCTTTGGTTCGGGCGAACCTTTGGGCCCACAAGTGATCCTCCGGGATTCCCTGATGCTGGTGCTCAGCCTGGCAGTTACGATCGGGGCCTTTATGACTAGCAGGAAGAAGTCGTTGAGCAGCGAGACTTCTCCGCAAGTCTGATTTGTTCAGCGCGGATGGCGTACTTCAGGCCGGCTTCGTGAGCTTCAAGGTTCGGCTCCACCGTGTCATGACCGGACCGCAGCACCCGCATCATGTCGAGTTGAGTGTCGGCAAGTTGCGTGTTCAGGGCGTTCACCTGATCGTTGTGCCGGGCGGACTTCATGGCCACCTGAATACCACGGGAGGCGACTGGCTCCAGTTCGCTGGTTGGGATGCCGGAGATCAGGAAAATCAGAACGGGGATCTTCATAACGTTTTTCATAGGGTTCATGCGCAATCGGCAAGCCAAACCGGGTAACCGGTTTTCAAGCATTTAGAGCCACCTTCCGACAAGTGGGTGTTCGAAATTGGGAAAGTCCTGTTCGGCGACAAACGTTCGGCGACAAACGGCTGCGCACCAATCTGGTGTCTGTCGCGTAGAATAAACAAAGACATGCGCAAGGTCATTTCTCTCGTTCTGCTCGCCGCGCTCACATTCAGCGCCGCGCTTCCACTGGGTGCTGCGGGGAAGCTTCCCCGCAAAGCTCCGGAGTTTGTTGTCCAGGGTGCCGATGGTGGTGATAAGCTGCTCACTTCCTACAGAGGCAAGACGGTTTTGCTCGCCCTGATGTTCACGACTTGTCCGCATTGCCAAAATATTTCCAAACTTCTTTCTAAGATCGCCCCGGAGTACGCAGGCAAGGGCGTTCAGATCCTGGGAGCCACCTTTGATGGCAACGCCCCCCGCGACTACAAGAAGTTCAATCAGGCCTTCGTCAGTGGTTTCCCTTGCGGCTTCTCCATGCAGCCCACCGTCCTGCAGTTTTTGGGGCTGGCACCGGAAGAGCCCTTCTTCGTTCCCGCCCTGGTCTTCATAGATAAGACCGGCGTGATCCGCTCTCAATACATCGGGGATGAAAAATTTCTTGGCAATCCCGAAGTCAACATCCGGGCCGAGCTCGACAAGATCATCAAGCTGGGCGGCGGCGGGCCTCTGGCTCCTGCCAAGTAAGTGAATTCGCCGGATTGCAGCGTTCAGGTCTGCGGGATCAGGTTTCAGAACCCGGTCCTGGCTGCATCGGGGACGTTTGCCTACGGGGTTGAGTTCAGTGAACTGGTGGACCTGAACGCTCTCGGTGGCATTGTTACCAAAGGACTTTCGAAGGAACCCATCCACGGGAACCCCGCCCCCCGCTTGTGGGAAGCGCAGTCGGGCATGATCAATTCGGTGGGACTGCAGAATATCGGAGTCCACGCGTTCGTCGCGCAGAAACTCCCGGCGCTGCGCAAATACCGGATTCCGATCATCGCGAACGTGTTTGGATATGCTGCCGAGGACTACCTGGAGGTCGTCCGGGTCCTTGATGAGGCGGAAGGTCTGGCCGCATACGAGCTGAACGTGTCGTGCCCGAACACAAAGCATGGCGGGCTCGCGTTTGGGGCTGATGAGGCTGCGCTCGCGGCCCTTGTGGGGGAGATACGCGCAATCACGCGGCGACCTTTAATTGTGAAGCTGTCGCCAAACGTGGCCTCGATTGAGCCCTTTGCCAGGATTGCGGAGGAGCAGGGCGCGGATGCGATCTCGCTGGTCAACACGTTTGTGTCTCTCGCCGTGGATGTCCGGACTCGAAAGCCGCGAATTGGGGCTGGCTACGGCGGATTGTCCGGGCCGGCGATCAAACCGATTGCACTACGGATGGTGCATCAGGCGGCGAAGGTTGTGAAGATTCCGGTGATTGGACTTGGTGGGATCGCCACCGGAGAAGACGTCGCAGAATTCTTAATGGCCGGGGCCTCGCTGGTGGAAGTGGGTACAGCGACGTTCTGGGATCCGGCGGCACCAGTAAAGATTGCAGCGGAGTTATCCGCAGTACTTCGCGAGCTGGGAGCAGGGAGTGCGCGGGAGATTATTGGCACCCTGCAGTTCTAGTTACTGGATTGAAAAGCGCGAGTTTTCGCTCGAAACCAGGCCGTCGAAGATGGCGAGAACGCGCTTGCGGTATTGATAAACGCGGTCAAGATCGGCGCGAAAAGCCCCCTGGAAGTCCTTTGCACGCAACCATTTATCGATGACAGGGCGAGGAATGTCGATGTCCTGCCGAATGGCTTCCAGCGAGTGGCCCCGGAGGAAGAGGCCGTAGAAAAAGGCCGCCTCACGCTGGGGCGCTAACGGATCAGTGTCGTTATGAACGGTCGGTGTCATTGGCTCACAGTTGCAGCGCCTGGACCGCCAGCTCTCGTGGCGGCAAAATGCAATTTTGGCATGGATGGAGTCAAAAGCCAAGAGGATATTTCAGTCGTCTGTCGTTAGTATGTGAGTTGTCCGGTCGAGTTAACACGTGATCTGTCCGCAAGAGCGGGGCGGGTAAAGCTGGGGAGTGGAAGAAGCCCAGCGATACTC
>RGPS01000185.1 GCA_010084195.1 Terriglobia bacterium | reverse complement strand
AGGAGGAGGAGTAGCGTTAGGCTCTTCAAGTCGTGTTCATTATCGCTGATTGGCGAGGAGCTTGATGAGGGCGGGGTCGATTTCGGCGTGGGCGACCTGGGCGAGCGCGACTTCGCGGCGGGCGTCTTCGAAGCGTCCGGCAGCGTACCAGGTTTCGGCAAGGGCTACGTGGGCGGGACCGAAGGCGGGGTTGATTTTGGCTGCCGCAAGAAAGTGCTGCAGACCTTCGCGGGGCTGCCCTATAACGGTGAGGACAAGACCGAGATCATAGTGGGCTTCGACGTTGATGGGGTCGAGGCGGAGGGTGGTTTCGAATTCGGTGCGGGCTTCGCTGGTCTTGCCCGACCAGGAGTAGATCACAGCGAGGCCGAGGTGGGCTGCGGCGAGGTTGGGGTCGAGGCGGACGGCGTCCTCGAATTCCTTGAGGGCTTCGGGAAGCTGTTTTCGATCCTGGAGGATTCGTCCGATCTGGGCGTGGGCGAGCGCGTTTTGGGGTCGGAAACGGAGTCCTTCATGGATGACGGAGAGGGCCTGGTCGGGCTGGTTGGCGGCGATGAGGCGGTCAGCTTTGGCGAAGGAGGCAAGGGCGAAGTTGGTTTCCCCGTTGCGGTCGCCGGGTTTGAGGCGCAGGGTTTCGCGGTAGTGGAAGAGGGCGTCGTCGAAACGTCCGCGACGGTCGAGTTCGACGCCGAGATTGTCGTGGGCGACGAAGTTGTTGGGGTCGGCGACGAGGGCCTGGGTGAAGAGGGTGAGGCCGTCGTGCCAGACGGGAATTTGCTTCCATGTGAGGGTGGTCCAGAAGGCCAAGAGAGCAATCGCCGCGACGGACCCGATGCGTTTGGAGCTGAGTGCGAGGACGTCAGCTTCGAAGGCAACGGCGGTGAAAAGGCCGATGATGGGCACGTACATGTAGCGGTCGGCCATGGATTGCATACCGACCTGGATGATGCCGATGACGGGGAGGAGGGTGATGACGTACCAGGCCCAGCCGAACGCAAACCAGGGGTTCTGTTTGCGGCGGAGGAAGGCGAGGGCGGAGAGGGCGAGGAGGCTGGCGGCGGCTGCGGCAATTTGCCAGGCCGGGATTGTGGCGGGGAAGGGGTAGAACGCCGAGAGGTTGACGGGCCAGATGACTTTCGCGAGGTAACGCCAGTATGAGATGGCGGCGTTGGCGAGGCGGAGATCGAGGGGGAGTTGCTGCAGGGTTGAGGTGGCTCCGGTGTTTCGCTGCACGAGGATTACGGTGACGCTTGCTGCCAAAGAGAGCGCGAACAGAGGGAGCTTTTCGAGAAGACGGAAGCCTCGTTTAAGGGGCCAGAAGTCGACGACAAGGAGGATGACGGGGACGGTGACCAGCATCTGCTTCGAGAGTAAGCCGGCCGCGAGCAGGAGAGATACGAGCAGGTAACGGGAGAAGTTGGGGCGCTTCGTCCAGGCGGTCCAGGCGAGGAGGGTGAGGAACCAGAAGAAGGTGCTGAGAGCGTCTTTGCGTTCCGCGACCCAGGCGACGGATTCGACGTGGAGAGGGTGGAGACCGAAGGCGAGGGCCACGAAGGCGCTGGGAATCTGGCGTCCGGTGAGACCGGCCAGCCAGAGGAAGAGCAGCAGGGTATTGGCGACGTGGAAGAGCAAACTGGAGAGGTGGTGGCCGGTGGGCGAGATGCCGTAAAGGGTCACATCGAGCGCATGGGAGAGCCAGGTGAGGGGGTGCCAGTTGTTGGCATGGACCGACGAGAAGGCCCACGTGACGTTGGCGCGGGAAAGGCCGGTATTGACGTGGGGGTTATTGACGACGTAATCGCCGTCGTCATAGCCGGTGAAGGCGTTGTGGACTACGGGAAAGAGGACAGCGAAGACGATGGCGGCCAGAATGAGGCAGATGACCACGACTTTTGCAGGGCTGGATGCCACGAAACGATGCTATCAGCGGGGAGCGCCGCAGGCGGAAACACGACCTCTTTGTTGTCTAAAAGAGAAAAGGTTTATCCAGATCGGACATGGCCGAAGTTGAGTTCCCTACCGTACAAAAACAACAAAAAAAGCGTGCTATTCTGAAGCCACTCTCGCATTTGTAGCGTTTCAGGTGACAATCCATGAAGTCTAAAGCTCTCAAAGTGTTTTGCCTGTTGCTTGTGGCAGCAGTTCCTTCCTTCGCCCAAACCGGGCTTGGATCCATTACAGGTGTCGTGCAGGATGCAAGCGGCGGTGTAGTCGCTGGTGCGACCATTCGCCTCACCCAGACGTCCACGCAGGTTTCGCGGACAACGGCGGCCAACGAAGCAGGCTTGTTCACATTGCCTGCAGTGGTGGTGGGTACCTATTCGGTTACGGTCTCGCAGAAGGGCTTCAAAGAGCGCAAGATTGAGAATTTGGGGATGAACGCGTTCCAGCAGGTTTCGCTGGGCCAGATCGTGCTGGAGGTTGGAGGCGCGACGGAATCGGTAACCGTGAGCGCGACGGCAGAACAGGCGCTGGTGAAAGATTCGGCTGTTCGGTTTGCCACAGTGCAGGCGAAGCAGGTGTCGGAGATGCCGCTGGCGGGCAGGAACTGGATCAACCTGTTGAAGGTAATTCCCGGCGCAGTTCCCACGAACTCGAACGCGCTGAATGGTCGCGAATACACGGCGACCGGCTATGCGGATTTCAAGATCAACGGCAAGAGCGGCAACCAGACGCAGGTGAATCTGGACGGCGGCAGCATTGTGGATCAGGGCAGCGATGCAAAGACGTCGGTGGCCCCCAGCCTGGAGTCGATTCAGGAAGTTTCGGTGCTGACGAACAACTTCCAGGCGGAGTATGGGACACGCGGCGGCACGGTGATCAATGTAGTTACCAAGTCGGGTACGAATCAGTTCCATTCGACGATGTTTGACTACCTGCGGAATGATGCGCTGAATGCGAATGCGTGGGCGAACAACTATCTGGGGCAGCGTCGGCCGCGGTATCGGTTTAATTACTTCGGAGCGAACCTGGGCGGACCGATCAAGAAGAACAAGCTTTTCTTCTTCTACAACTATGAAAAGTTCCTGCAGGACATTCCGGCGACGATTGCGCTGAGCCGCACGCCGACTGATTTGGAACGGATTGGTGATTTCTCGCAGACTGTGACGAACGCTGCCGGGCAGAGACCAGTGATCTTCATGCCGGGTACAAACCTTTCGGGCAACCCTGTGCTGGTGCCGGGTAACGTGATTCCGCAGTCGCTGATTAATCCCTTGGGCAAAGCTCTTCTGGGGATGTTCCCGAAGCAGAACATCACGAACAATCCGCTGCAGAACTACTCGCTGCAGGTGAATAACAAGCAGCCGCGTTCGTCGAACGTTGTGAAATCGGACTGGAACGTGAGTGACACGACACGCGCCTATGTACGGTACACGTTTGACAACGGTGTCCAGGAAGACCGCGCACAGGGCGCAAACTGGGGAAATCTGGAAGGCTTCACCAAGCGGCCCCGGCCTGACAAGGCACTGGCTGCGAGCTTTACTCACATCTTCTCGCCGACCATTGTGCTGGAAGCGTTGTACTCGTGGAACTATGACCAGGTTCAGTGGTTGCCGTCGGATCCGGACGGGAATACGAAGACGCGGTATGGCCTGAGCGGGTTGCCGACGGTGTTCAAGCCGACTAACGATATTCTGCCTTCGGTGGCGAATACGGGTTATGCGGATTTCTCGTTCTCGCGCATGCCGGCAATTGCCACGAATAATGAACATCAGTTCTCGTCGAGCGTGACGATGACGAAGGGTTCGCACATTATCAAGATTGGTGGCCAGCACATCCGGAATTACAAGGATGAGATTGACTCCATAACTGATGGCGGCGACCGCGGCACTTATGACTTCGGCGTGAGCGCGAGTGCCTTCGACACCAACTATGGTCCGGCGAATGTGCTGACCGGCGCGCTGTCGCGCTTCCAGCAGGTGAAGAACATTAAGCGCAAGAACGCCATCTACACCGACGTTCATGCGTTCATTCAGGACACGTGGAAGGTAAAGAGTAACCTGACGCTGGATTACGGTATCCGTTTCTATCACATCCCGACCCAGCATCAGTTGTACCCGACCGATACGCTGGATGCGGCGTTCTTCCCCAGCAAGTGGGACCCAGCCAAGGCTCCCCGGTATTACACGTATGATCCGGCAAATCCCTCGGCGGTAATTGATCCGGCAAACCCGAGTGTTCGTTATACGGGGCAGGCGGCGACGATTTTGCAGTGGACGATTGTTCCGGGCTCGGGCGATCCTTTGAATGGCGTATTGGCTCTGGGTTCGACCGGGGTTACGAATTCCGGGGTGCGGAATCCGAATTTTGTCTTGTTTGCGCCGCGCGGTGGTTTTGCGTGGTCGCCGGGCAATTCGACGAAGACGGTTATTCGTGGCGGCTTCGGTTGGGCTTACAACCGGATCGGCATCGGCGCTGCGATCAACGACTTTGAGAACAACCTGACTCCCAGCGTGGATTACCGGCAGACGAGTTTGACAACTTTGTCTTCGGCCTCGGGCCTTGCGCCCATTACGGCGCGCAGCTTTGGCGCACAGGATGAAGCGAGCAATAAGGTTCCGACGGTTTACGACTACAGCATGTCGATGCAGCGTGAGCTGCCGATGGGGATCCTGATGGATCTGGCCTACATCGGCAACATGCAGCGGCACCAGTCGATGACGTTTAACATCAACGCAATTCCGCTGGGAACGGCATTTGATCCGAAGTACATTCGTCCCGGCGTGACGGGCGCGAACTTCTTCGGCACGGTGAATGCCTCGAATACAGGGGCACTGCCGGGCAGCAACACGGTGGATAACCTCCTGATGCGACCGTACAAGGGTTTCAACACGATCAATATGAATGCGAACGTGGGGAATCTGATGTACAACTCGCTGCAGATCTCTGGCAACAAGAGACTGAGCCATGGGCTGATGGTGCAGATGTCGTATGTTCTGAGCCGTCTCGACAGCGGGACGGAGAATCCCGGCCTGTACTCAAATAACTGGAAGAACTACAGCGGCGGCCTGGCTGGTGGTGACGGCGGCGACAGACGGAATGTGCTGAGTGTGAACTACACGTACGACATTCCTTCGCCGACTAAGCTGATGCACTTCGACAACAAAGTGAGCCGGATGCTTCTGGGTGACTGGCGGATGGGGCATTTGTTCACGTTCGTGAGCGGCCAGAGAACGTGGGTCACGCTGGGTAGTATCCAGCAGGCTGGTTCGGTGGCGAACGTTGCGGAACTGCAGAAGTTGTTCCTGGGGACGCCGGATCTGGATCCACGCCTGGTGCTGAACGGGAGTGTGGCCCTGAACAACAAGGACATCTCGCACTATTTCGATCCGACCAAACTGTCGGTTCCGGGCAAGTATCCCGCGGCGGACGGTACGGGTGTTCGGAACTACCTTGAGCGCCCGGCGAGCTTTGCGAATGACATGACGCTGACGAAAGCGATCAAGATCAACGAGAAACATGCGATTGAACTGCGCGCAGCTTTCTACAACGCGTTCAATCAGGTTCGCCGAAACAGCCTGAATACTTCTACTCAGTTCAAGGCAAACGGCAAGAACTTCTCGGATGGGTTTACGTTGTTCAACACTCCGGAACTGCAGGCGGCGCGGAATCCGAATCTGACGGGGACTGCGCTGTACAACCAGTACCGCACGGGTGTTGGTGCGATGAATCTGACGGATGTGAATGTGATGCGCGTAATTGAGATCGGGTTGAAGTACCGGTTCTGATTCGCGCTTCCGACACGTAGTTTGAGGGCCTTCCCGCTTCGGCTGGGAGGCCCTTTTGCTTTGGAGTGACCGTTACGCTTTCATTTCGCGGAGGTAATCGATACTCGTTTTTAGCTTGTCCCAGACGATGTCTGCTTTGGCTCCGGTTTCAACCGCGTAGTTCATGAGGTTTTGTTTCTTTGCTTCGGCGAAAAGAGTCTTCCAGTCGAGGGTGCCCTCTCCCAGAGCGAGAGCGATCTGGCCGTCCTTCACCTCTTTGGCGTGGATGGAGAAGATCTGCCCCTTATGCTGCTGCATGACCTTGAGGGGGTCGTGGCCGGCGACGGCGACGCTGCCGAGGTCGAGCTGGAACTTGACCAGGTTCTTGTCAGTGCCGGCGGCGAGGATTTCGAAGGGGAGCTTGCCATCCACCTCTTTGAATTCGGTGGGGTGGTTGTGATAACCGGTGAGGATGCCGTCCTTCTTCGTTTTGAGCGAGAGTTCCGCGAGGCCATCGGCATGCCATTTCCAGCCGTCGGCGGTTTTGGTGTTAGCGTTCATGGACTGGCAGACGAGGGTCTTGTTGCCGAGTTCGTGAGCGATGGCGATGGTTTTGTCGTAATCGTCGTGGAGGGACTTCCAGGAGTAGTGGCAGTTGGGACAGGCAAGTTTAGCGGCGTCGAAGGCTTTGCGGACATCTTTGCCGGACATGGCGGCGAGCACGGGGGAGGTGCCGGGGTTGCCCCCCATCCAGACGTAGTCGATCCACTGGTAGCCGAGCCCGGCGACCTTGTTGAGGGCCCCGGGAAAGTCGTCTTTGAAGGCGGTGTTAAGGTCGAAGCTCTGAAAGCCGAGGGGGAGGTTGAGGGGGAAGGCGTTGGCGGTGGGGAACGTCGCGGCGACGGCGGCGGCCTGGGCGAGGAAGGTGCGTCGTGAGGTCATCTCAGAAACACTTTATAACCTTTTGCGTGTGAGTGCGATATCATCGGCGACATTATGAGACTGTGTACCGTATTCCTGTTGACTGCGCTGGGCTCCGTGCATTTGCTGGAGGCGCAGAAACCTGCGCCGATGAAGCTGCCACCGATGAAGAAGCAGGCGAATCCGACTGCGGTGGTGGATGAGCATCTGGATGCGCTGAACAAGTGCGACTGGAACCGTCTGGTGGCCCAGTTTCCGGACAATGTGGAGATTTTTCTGCCGCGTGGCGTGGATGTGATTGGGCGCCAGAAGGCGGGGGAGCTCTTTCAGAACGTGGTGAAGCCGGCGAAGGAGGGTGGGGTGTGCGGCCTGAAGTTTGAGAAGGTCCACTCGATGCTGGTGGGGGATACCTTGACGATTCACTGGCGGATTGTGGGGGCGGGGCTGGTAGAGCCGTATCACGGGACGGATGCTTACATCACCAAAGACGGGATGATGGCAGCTCAGGTGACGACGTTTGTGCGGGGGGATGTGAAGGAGAAGAAGTAGGGACAAGTCAACATTTGTTCCGTCCTGCTGAACGGTGGTTGACAGGTCGGGTGGCGCGCATGACAATAGCGGTCGGACTGTCACCAGGCGATCGGCAACGAAACGTTCCGTGCAGATGAACAACGGGAAGTACGCTGTCTCCTCCGTGGAGAAGGCGCTGACACTGCTGGGTTCGTTTTCGCAGACTGTGTCGCAGTGGACGCTCTCGGATCTGGCTCGCGAGCACAAGTTCCCGAAGAGCACGGTGCACAACCTGCTGAAGACGCTGCAGGCATTCGATCTGGTCCTGAAGATCGAGTGTACCGACTGAGGCCCCGTTCGCTGGAGATGGGCTTCGTTTACGTGCGCAGCACGGAGATATTGGGACAGACGAGACCCCTGCTGCCCTCAGGATGGTTTTGAGAGGTCTTTTCAACCACGTATGCGGTTACTCTTTCAAGAGCGGTAGCGTGGCTGGTGATGGCGGGATGGTCGATTGATGCAAGAGGGAGGCCGCTTTCGCGGTGATGGCGGCTCGCCGTTCCGGTGACAATCGTGTCAGGTTCTTCAACTGAAGCTCCATGCGGGGGATGGTCCGCAGCCGGGTTTCATTTCGCAGCAAAAAGTCCCAGTAGAGGGTTGTAAAAGGACATGCGTGCGCGTTGATGGCCTCGGTGGGATCGAACTGGCAGGACGCGCAGTAGTTGCTCATCCGGGCGATGTACTTGCCAGTGGCTGCGTAGGGTTTGGAAGCCATTAGCCCGCCATCGGCGAATTGCGACATGCCGATCACATTCGGCAACTCCACCCATTCCACGGCATCCACATAGACCGCCAGGTACCACTCGTGAATCTCACGTGGGCGCACGCCCGCCAGCAAGGCATACAGGCCTGTCACCATTAAACGCTGAATGTGGTGTGCATAGCCATATTCGAGCGTCTGCGTGATGGTCTCCGACATGCACTTCATGGGCGTCTCGCCGGTCCAATAGAAAGCGGGCAAGGGCTGCCCGGCGGCGAGAGCGTTGCCATCGGCGTAATTGGGCATCCCGGTCCAATAGATGCCCCGAACAAATTCGCGCCAGCCCAGTACCTGCCGGATAAAGCCTTCCACGGCCGGGAGGGGTGCCAGGCCGACTCTCCAGGCGGCTTCTGCGGCAGCTACCACGCGGCGCGGCGACAGCAGTTTCAGGTTCATCGCCGCCGACAAGCGGGAGTGGTAGAGATATGGCTCATCGATCCACATTGCGTCCTGAAACTGGCCGAAGTGGGCGAGGCGATGATTGATGAAGTCATTGAGGGCGATCTCGGCCTGTGCGGCGGTGACGGGGAAGTCGAAGTGAGCCAGTTGGCCGGGATTTTGCGCGAAGCGAGTGCTTACCAGTCGCATTACTTCCTGTGTCGTCTCGTCGGGCGGAAACGCTAAAGGGACAGGGACAGAATCCGGGCCACGTTTGCCAAACGACCCGCGGTTCTGCACATCGAAGTTCCATGCGCCGCCCGCAGGCTGGTCGTCCTCCATCAACACGCTGTGTTGGCGCCTCATCTCGCGATAGAAGTACTCGAGGCGCAGTTGTTTCCGCTGAGCGGCGTAGCGGGCGAACCAGGGGAGATCGCAAAAGAAATGGCGATCCTCGCGAATGTCGAGGGTCAGCCCGGGTTGGCCGGCTGCGGCGACGAGGGCGGATTGTACGCGCCAATCTCCGGGTTGAACCATGACGAGGCCGACGGGATGATGCTGCCGGATGGCCGCGCTCAATTCGGCGGCGAGAGAATGTGTGTTTCCTTCGTCGTCGAGGTGGCGATAGTGGCAGTGCCAGCCCCGCTCTCGCAAGTTTGCGGCGAAGTGGCGCATCGCCGAGAGGAACAGGACGGAGCGAGCCTGGTGGCTCGGGACATGGAGGGACTCTTCGTCTACCTCGGCCATCCAGACGCAATCGCGCTGCGGGTCGAACCCGTCAAAGGCGGCTGATTCCGCATCGAGCTGATCGCCAAGGACTAAAACCAGATGCCTCACTTCCATCTCCTTTAGGATGAGTCTTGCAAACCGGGGGAGCTAATGTTTTGCGCTCGCAACGCCCTTTGCGGCATCCAGAAGACATGAGAGTTTTTTTGATTGGGGCTGCTGGTGGCATCGGTTCCGCACTGGCTCGCCGCCTGCACGCGGACGGCCATGAGGTGATCCTCGCGGGACGTACGGAAGCAAGCCTGGCTGCTTTAGGTGCCGAACTCAGCGCGGAGTACATCGTGGTGGACGCCACCGGTTTCGACGCCCTGGACCAGGCTGTGCAGCGGTTCGGCCCGGTGAATGCTGTGGTGAACTGCGCCGGGTCACTGCTGCTGAAGCCTGCGCATCTGACCACGCAGGAGGAGTGGCGGGCCACTATCGACCTCAGTCTGACTACGGCCTTCGCCACGGTGCGAGCCGGGGCTCGCGCGATGATGAACACCGGCGGCTCCATTGTGCTGTGCGCCACGGCGGCGGCCCGGGCCGGATTTGCGAATCACGAGGCCGTTGCCGCAGCCAAAGGAGGTGTCATTAGTCTGACGATGTCCGCCGCTGCGACTTATGGCTCCCGCAATATTCGCGTGAACTGTGTGGCGCCAGGGTTGGTCTCGACGCCACTCACCAGCCGCATTACTCAAAACGAAGCGGCTCTGAAGGCGTCACAGGGGATGCACGTCCTCGGCCGGATTGGAACGCCGGACGACGTCGCCTCCGCTATGGCATTTCTGGTAGATCCGGCCAATTCGTGGATCACCGGGCAGGTAATCGGTGTCGACGGTGGCCTGGGCACCATACGTCCCCGTTAAATGCCAAAACCCTCCAAATCGAACCTGCCTGTCAAACTCTGCGAAGTCTGCCTCCGACCGTTTGCGTGGCGGAAGAAGTGGGAGAAAGTGTGGAACGAAGTTAAGTACTGCAGCGCCCGGTGCCGCGGCAACCGCAGCCAAAGAGGCCAGCTGTGAGGCCGACCCATGGGCCGACTAAGATGCGGTGTGACTTCGCCTCGCGGGACCAACTGGCCGCGTGGCTGCGTGAGCAGTTCCCCTCCGCAGCGGCCCGCGACTCAGCCGTCGGCACGTCGCAGGGAGGCCATGCCGAAGCCCATCGAATCCTGGCTCAGATCCAGCCTCGGTCCTATGCGGCCACGCGTAATCATCTGGATGGTGCTGTCACTCGTCTGTCGCCTTATCTCCGGCACGGAGTTCTGACCCTCGACGCGGTTCGCAGGCAGGCGGTCTCGGTGGCGGGCTCGGCGCGCGCTGTACAGAAGTTCATCAGCGAACTGGCCTGGCGAGACTATTGGCAGCGACTCTATCAGGTCTGGGGTGAGGGCGTTTGGCTCGACCGGGAGGCTTACAAAACCGGGTGGGCCAGCGGCGACTACTCGCACGACTTACCGGAAGATATTCGGGACGGCACGACGCAGTTGGCCTGCATGGACGCTTTCAGTGGGGAATTGCGCACGACTGGTTATCTGCATAATCATGCGCGGATGTGGCTGGCGGCTTACGTGGTGCACTGGCGGCGTGTGCAGTGGCAGGCGGG
>RGPS01000184.1 GCA_010084195.1 Terriglobia bacterium | reverse complement strand
GTTCGCTCGAAGGCGTCTGGATTCAAGGCAGCCCGGAAGGTCCAGTCAACCCGGCCATTCTGGTGGATTCAGGAAGCCCGGCTCTGACTCAGATTCGCGTTACAGGAGCGGGTACCGGGATTGAAGTTCGGGGAGATGCGGCGCCCACGATCAGGGACTCACGGATCACCAGCAACCTGGGGCCGGGGGTAGACATCGGAGCTGGTTCACACCCGATCCTGTCGGGGAATCTGATCGCCGCGAATGGAGCCGGGGTGCCTGGGAGTTTGCGGCCTGGTGTGGAAGTCCGGGATCAGGCGAATCCGATTCTGAAGGACAACGCCATCATCGACAATGCGGCCGAACCGGTCTGGATCCATTCCCGAACCTATCAGGCTGAGAAACTCGACGAGAATTTCTTTGGAGGTCTGCCTGCAAAGAAGGCGATCCGGCTGCTGGAATTACCGCCCGTCGCAATCCAGGCTCCCGCGCCCCATGTTGTGCGGCCAGGGACTGCCCGGCCATGACCGGTCTGGATCCGAGAGTCTTTGGGCGATACCAGATCCGCAGGAAACTCGCCGGCGGCGGGATGGGGCGCGTCTTTCTGGCCTACGACCCGGGTCTGAATCGTGAAGTCGGCCTCAAGCTGATTGACCTTGGTACGGATCAGGAGAGCCTCGACATTATTGCTGCCGAGCACCGCGGTGCCCAGCTGCAGGACCAGTTGGCGCAGCGGGAGTCCGGCGGTCGGGTTGCCCAGATATTTGAGGTTGGGGAACTCGACGGCTACTTCTTCATTGCGATGGAGTACATCGAAGGGGAAGACCTCTCGGAACTGGTGGGCCGGGGCCCGATGGAGCCCGGGCGGGCCGCCTCGATTGCCCTCGATATCCTGGAGGTTTTGACCAGAGCCCATACCTTCAGCGCTGTGATTGATGACCGGCAGCATCGCGGCATTATCCACGGAGATATTAAGCCCCGCAACATCAGGATCACCCCCCAGGGCCACGTTAAAGTTCTGGACTTCGGCATCGCGAAGGCCGTCTCTATGACGAGGAGCGTGACGTTTAACCAGTTTGGGTCGGTGCCATATTCTTCTCCGGAACGCCTGCAGACAGGGGATATGGACGTGCGTTCCGACGTCTGGTCGGTCGGTGTAGTGCTGTTTGAGATGCTGGCGGGGAAGGCATATTTCCAGGCGGAATCGGCCCAGAAACTGGAGTGGTTCATTCGTAACTACTCGGCAGTTCAGCCAGCTATTTGGGGGATGCCTGCAGGCCTTCGTGAAGTGCTCATGCGGGCGCATCTGGAAGCCACCCGCCGGACTTCGCGGGTGGAAGATGCCGGTACCCGGCGGACCACGGCGGTTCCCGTCGATGATGCTACCCGCCGCACCAGTCCTGCGCCGCCGAGCCCTGCTGCGCCCCCCAGGCCTGCTGCTCCGGCGGGGCCAGTAAAAGCTCCGGCATCCGGAGGAGGCTTTCGCCCATCGGGGTTGGTGGGAGTCGGCGTGGTGTTTGTGCTGGCGGCCATGTTCACTGTGGCCGAGATTCGCCAGTGGAGCAAGGCAGGCGACCTGCGGCGACGGCTCGAGTCCGGGCAATTGTCGGCTGACGCGGGGGCGGCGGAATACAAAGAACTGGCACGGGGGGCCTGGCTGGCGTGGCCTCTCTACCCGGCCCGGGTTGGCCTGCGCGAGAAATATGCGGCGGAAGCGGATCGGGTGATTACCGATTACCGCGAGGCCAGTGAGAGCACGCCGGTTTATGTCAAAGACTGGAAGAGAGCGCAATCGGCGATTTCGGCGGCGGTGACCCTGGCTCCGGAAGACACCGCAATTCGTGGGCGCGCCAGCCTGATTGACGGACACCTGAAGTATCGGGCCGGAGATATCAAGGGTGCGCGTTCCAGTTTTGAGGCCGCGAGAGAACGAATGTCGAAGTCTCCGGATCCGCATCTGGGCCTGGCGATGATCCACCTGCAGGACAGTGATCTCGACAAAGCCGAGGCGGAGCTGAACGAAGCGCAGCGAAATGGCTTTCGGCCCGGGCGCCGGGAACAAAAGGCGCTGGCCGACGCGTACCGGAGACGAGGGCAGAAGTGGATCGCGGTTGCGAAGAAGGCACATGACATCGTGCGTATGGAAACCGCGCTGAAAAAGGCTGACGTCGATTTGGAACATGCGCAGAATCTCTACAATTCTGTAGCGCCGTTCTTCGATGGTATTGAAATGTCGGAGCGTGTGGCTGCGGAGCGGGAGCAGGCGCAGCGAACGTTGGGAGCCGCGCAACTGGCGCAGCGGCCTGCGGGCAACCCCTAGCGGGACCGATAAGATGAGGGGACCTGAATGGCCGTAACCCGCAGTACCGCCGAGAGTCGAGGCTCCGTCCTGCGGTCGGATCGCAAGTCCGTGCGCGGGGGGCGTGCCCCGGAGTTTGTCTGGCTGCTGGTAGTTGCGGCGCTTATAAGTGGTGCCTGGTGGATGGTCTATACCGCGAAAGTCCGCCGCGACGCGGGCTCCGTGCCGCCCATCAATCTGGCAGAGGCGCGAACTGTCGCCGCTCTGGACCCCGCGCTGGTGGTGCTTCGAACCGCTAACGATCGTGAGTTTGCGGCAAAACAGATTCTGGAGTTATTGCGCGTCCACGAGGGCCATCTCCCAAACACGGGGGCGATTGCACGGCTCCGGGTGAAACGTGCGGAAGTGGCGGTAAACCGTAGTCTGGACCAGTTGAGGACGAAAGCTGCTGCGGCCGAGGGCGATTCCATCGCTTTGTTCACTCCCGCCGAATTCGCACTGGTGAAACAGGCCGTTGCGGTTCGCCCTCTGGCGGAGTTTCGTGGTGCATTTCTGAAATGGGCAGGCATCATCCTGGCGGCGTTTTTCTTTACCCATCTGGTGTGGAGTGTGCGCGGGTTTGGAGGGCACTGGGTCTTCCTGCCAGCGTTGTTGCTGCTCACCGGAATTGGTTTCGCCTTGATGCTCTCCTTGCGAGACCCGGTACGGGACCTGATGATTTTCGTCCCCTATGCGCAGGGTGTGGCGATGGGCTGCCTCGTGATGCTGGCCGCGAGCTTTGTGAATTGGGAGTCTGCGACGGCCGGACTCAGTTTCGTTCCCCTGGTGGGGGCTGCGCTGCTGTCCATCACCCTGCTCGCATTCGGGACAGCCCCTGGTTCCAGCGACGCCCGGGTCAATCTTGGCCCCGTACAACCCGTTGAGGCAATTAAGATTCTGCTGGTGTTTTTCCTGGCCGGATACTTCGCTCGTCGCTGGCCCCTGCTGCGGCAGTTGACTGAAAAACGGTTTATTCTGCCCGGGGTGGAATTGCCTCGGCTGGAATACGCCGCGCCCGTGCTGGCCGGGGTGGCTGTCTCGCTGCTGTTTTTCTATATCCAGAAGGACCTGGGGCCTGCGCTCGTATTTGCGGCAGTATTCCTGACCATGTACGGCATCGCGCGAAACCGTGCCGCGCTGGCTCTGCTCGGGATGGCCTCGCTCTTTTCCGGCTTCCTGATGGGCTACTTCCTCGGAATCCCCCATACCGTCCATGACCGCGTTGCCATGTGGCTTTCTCCCTGGGGCAATTCCGTTCGGGGGGGCGATCAGGTAGTGCATTCCCTGTGGGCTTTGGGGTCGGGTGGCGTTATGGGGACCGGACCGGGCCTGGGGGAACCGGACGTGATTCCGGCCGGCTACACCGATTTGATCGTTTCGGTGCTGGGCGAAGAGTGGGGTTTCCTGGGCCTTGTGCTGGTGTACGGGGCGCTCTCGCTGTTGGTCTGGCTGTCCCTTCGCATCGCCCGCCGGGCAAGGACGGATTACACGTTTTTCCTGGCGCTGGGACTCACGCTGTTACTTGCGGCTGAAGTTCTGTTGATCTCCGCAGGAATTCTCGGCCTGTTCCCCCTGTCAGGGGTAGTGACGCCCTTCCTCAGCTTTGGCCGTACCGCCATGTTGGCAAACTTCTTCATCGCGGGCGTGCTGCTGGCCATCGGGAGTTTGCAGGAGTCAGACTCTCGTACGGTGGCGTTCCATGCGGGCCTTCGTTGGGTGGAGCTCGGTCTTCTCGGTGCGCTCCTGCTGGTAGTGGGGCGCGCGGGGTGGGTGCAGCTCGCGCAGGCGGATGCCATTGCCGGAAAAGGTGCGCTGGTGCTGCAGGCCGACGGAGGACGTCGTTTCGTCTACAACCCGAGGCTGATTGCGGCCGCCCGGACCCTGCAGCGAGGCACCATCTACGACCGGACTGGCCTGCCTCTGGCAACCAGTTCCTGGGATGAGCTGGAGAAGCACCGTTCCGAGTACGGGGTTCTCGGGATCGATATCAACAAGGCCTGTAATCGAGCGGAATCCCGGCACTATCCCTTGGGCGGGCTCACGTTCCACGTCATCGGCGATCTCAGAACGCGCGCCAATTGGGGCGCTCCAAACAGCTCGTTGATCGAACGGGATCAGGCGAAGAGGTTGCAGGGGTATGACGATCGCGCCCAAATTGTGGAGGTGATCGACGCCGCCGGCAAACCCCAACTCTCTGTGCAGTACGATTACCGCGAGCTCCTCCCCCTGCTTCGGCGGCGGTGGGAGCCGAACCATCCTTCCGTGAAAGCGCTGGTCGAGCGCGAGCGCAACGTCCATCTGGCGCTCCATGCCGGTCTTCAGGTAGCTGCCGGACGTATTCTGAAGGCCCGACTGGCAGAACAGGGCCTGAGCAAAGGGTCTATGGTGGCGATGGAGCCCACTACCGGCGATCTGCTGGCTTCAGTGAATTGGCCTGCGCCGGAGGCCAACGAAGAGCGTCTGGCCGTGGGGGAGGCGGCTGGGCCAATGCTCGACCGGGCGCGTTATGGCCTGTATCCTCCGGGCTCTACTTTCAAGATCGTGACGGCGATTGCCGCTCTCCGGGCTGATCCCGGCCTTGCCAATCAGCATTTCGACTGCGTGCGCCTCCCGGATGGCAGGAACGGCAACTTTGTCGGGAACTCAAAGCGTCCCATTCGCGATGATGTCGAGGACAAGGTGCCGCACGGGTCGCTGGACATGCACCGGGCGATTGTAGTCTCGTGCAACGCTTACTTCGCTCAGTTGGGAGCCCTCAAGGTCGGTGCTGACGCCTTGCTGGAAACGGCGAAAGTAATGGGGCTTGCGGTGGCGAACCCAATGACGGTAGCGAATCTGAAACCGCAGTTGCCGCAGATTTCTTATGGTCAGGGCCAGGTGGTAGTGACGCCCTTCCAGATGGCCAGAGTGGCTTCCGCAGTGGCCAGTGGCGGGACCTTACCCATGGGGCGCTGGGTGGTTGACGACAGCAATACCCGGACTACAGCTGCTGTAGCGTTGCTCGACCCGAAATTGGCCGAAGCCCTTGGTCGTGACATGAGAGCCGTCGTTACCAACGGGACAGGGAAGAAGCTTGCCGGGATTGATCCGCCAATGGCAGGGAAAACCGGCACTGCAGAACTGGCCAATGCAGCATCGCACGGCTGGTTTATTGGGTTCGCGCCCTATGCGGAGACGGCACCGGCGGGAACAAAACGAATCGCATTCGCAGTTCTGGCGGAAAACGGGCATTATGGTGGTACGGCAGCAGCGCCCATGGCGGGTGAGCTGGTGGTAGCTGCAAAGCAATTGAAACTAATCCAATGAGTATTCTGAAGCGGCTGGAGAAAGCCCTCGACGACCGGATGCGTGGCATTTTCGCCTCTTCGCAGGAAGGCGCGCGAGAGGGGATTGAACTGTATCGCGATGCGCTGCAGCAGGTGTCGGCTCGGGCAACGGTCGGCTCGCGGGGGGATCGCGTCTTTCCGTTTGATCGGCTCCGCATCGAACTGCATGCCGATTCGGCGGAGCGACGGGCTGTGCTGGAGGCACTTTTCGAGCCTGCTCAGATGCGCGAGGATATTCGTGCGGGGTTACTGGAAGAGCGCATTGCCACTCCGGAAGGTTTGAGCCTCCTCGTGGAATACCCCTCCGAAGCAGTCGTGGAAATGCGGTTGTTTTTCGAGAAGGGCGGTGCGGTGCCAAAAGCCGAACCTGCGCCGATGGTGCCCCTTCGAGTCACGATTCTGGAGGGTGCTGCTGCCAGTGCCGACCTGATTCTGCAGGGCAACGTCGTCAACGTGGGGCGCAGCAAAGATGTGGTGGATGCGATGGGGCGGATCGTGCGCCGGAACCAGCTGTGTTTCCCCGAGGACCTGAGTCCGGACCTGAATTCCACCGTGTCGCGCGCCCACGCAACCCTGCGATGCAACGCTGCTGAAGGGGAGTGGCGTCTGTTCGATGATGGCAGTTCGATGGGGACTGCCGTGTTTCGCAACGGAGTCCGGATTGAGGTCCCCGCCCATGCCAGCCGGGGCGTTGGCTTGCGGAGCGGCGATGAGATCTACTTCGGTTCGGTTCGCGTGCGCCTGGATCCTGAATAGTCACGTTTCGCGAGCCGTGATCCACTTCTCCTCCGCAGGCGCTTCGTAGCCCAACATGCGCCTGATCAGGCGTTCCGGGTCGGTATCAGCCAGTACGAAATCCCGATGGGCGGGCTTCAGCAGCTGTTCCCCCACGGCATGATCAAACATAGCCAGCATGGAATCGTAGTATCCGGCAATGTTTAGCAAGCCGAACGGTTTTGTGACCAGCCCCAACTGTTTCCACGTAAGAATTTCGCAGAATTCCTCGAAGGTGCCATAGCCCCCGGGCATAGCGATGAAGCCATCGGCGAGTTCGGCCATCTGCGCTTTGCGCTGGTGCATGGAGTCCACTATCCGCAAGTCGGAGAGCCCATGGTGGGCCACTTCCTTCTCCACCAGGGCCTGTGGGATGATGCCGATGACTTCACCGCCCGCAGCCAGGGCGGCATCTGCCAAAGTCCCCATCAGGCCCGTTCTGCCACCTCCATAAACGATGGAGATTTCGTTGACGACAAGATGTTGCGCCAGAACCTGCGCAGCGGCAGTGTATTCCGGGCGAGCCCCGGAACTGGAGCCGCAAAAAACGCAGAATCTTTTACGCATGCTCGCGCTCCCAGCGCATGCCTGCATCGTGGGCTGCAATCATGGCGTCAGAAACCAGCTGCGGCGTGACGGTGAAGGGCTCATTGTGGATCGTCTCGCCCGGCGCCGTGGAGCGTTCCGCAATGCGGCGGAGGGTCTCGGCGTCAGGCTCGGTCCCGAGCCCCACGCCCGCAAAGGTGACCGGCAGGCCGACACTTTGCGAAAACGCCAGCACTTCTTCCAGTACGGCGCGGGGTTGGTTTTCCAGCACCAGCTGCGTGATGACGCCGAACGCCACCTTTTCTCCGTGCATGTAGGGGTGCGTGCCGGCTGCGGTGGTGAGCCCGTTGTGAACCGCGTGGGCGGCGGCCAGGCCTGAGGATTCAAAGCCCAGCCCGGAGAGCAGGGTATTCGCTTCCACAACACGTTCCAGGGCGTCTGTAACTTGCTGGTTGCGCAGGCTTTCAAGAGCTGCCACGCCGTCGGCAAGCAGCGTCTTGTAGCAAAGCTCAGCGAGCGCGAGGGCCGATCGGGTAGAAGCGCCGCCGCGCATGTTCCGCACCTCACCTGCCACGCAGACACGGGCTTCAAACCACGTGGCCAGCGCATCGCCCATCCCCGCTGTGAGGAAGCGTGCGGGGCTTTTGGCGATCACCGTGGTGTCCACCAGGACGAGGTCGGGATTGCGGCGGTAGATCCGGTATTGCTCGACAACGCCTTCGTCTGTATACACCACCGACAGGGCGCTGCACGGGGCGTCACTGGAGGCGATGGTGGGGCAGTTCACCTGAGGCAGGCCCAGGTCGCTGGCGATCGCCCGGGAGGTATCCAGAACCTTGCCACCCCCGGCACCGATGATGAGCCGGGCCCCCATCGCGCGACCGGCCTCCACACCTCGGGCAATCTCTGCGGACGTGCATTCTCCAGTGAAATGGAAAATCCGGAAGTCGATGCCGGAAGAAGTGAGGGCTTCCTGCCATACGGGTTCCAGCAACTTTGCGGCGCTCCGGCCTGCCACGATAAGCGCCGGTCCGGAGAGTCCCAGATTTACGATTTCTTCGCCCAGGGAGGCAGTAGCGTTCGGCCCCTGCGTGTAGCGCGCCGGAGCACAGAAGACTTTCAGCATGTGCTTAGGTTATAACGGCCGGTGGGTTAAAACCTCAGGTGGTGCTCCCTCATGCAGCAGCCCGGATTGGCCAGGCACGTTTAATACGGGCACTTGCTCTCGGCGAGTTCAAGGCATCCCAAAGGTCATTCCGTCGCTGAACGTTGAGCCAAAGTGGGCACTATTGCCAGATACCGAGCGGGGATGCGTGCCAGTTTGCGTAATCCCAGGGGGACCATGAATTCTTCGAGAAGCACCTCGCTTACGCCAGCCGGTTTTCGCTTTGTGGTGCGGGCGCAGAACTGAAGCCCTAAAACTCACGCCGGGGCGCGGTCTGCTCCGGGCCGACTCTACCCACCGCTACATCCGCCTGGTAGTAATTCTCGCCCTTCATCTTCAGTCCGGCCAGGCGACGCAGCATGGCCAGTTGACCAGTGTGAGTCAGGGCATCGGCTATCGGGCCCTGGAACAACTTCTCTGCTGTGGAGGCTCCGGCGCCCACTTCGGCGAGGCGGGCATCAAAGGCTCCCAGCGTCCTGTAGAAACGGGCGATTTCCTCCTGCCAGGGCAGCGGCGCGGAATCGGTCCAGGCGGGCTTTCCATCCACCATGGTGACAGCCCAATCCATCAAATCCCCGACGTGAGCCAGGATCTTACCAGCGGTTTGGGGGTCTCCCTCCGGGTAACCGCCGAAGGTCTCCGGTGTGTCCCGAAGAACCTTCCCCAACCGATAGGCGAGAGTTGCCAGCGTATGTCTCAAGAGCGTTTCCATATTGGTCTCCGCAGATTATTTACTGTAACCCGCAATCTTATCCATCAGCAGGTAACGCCCCCGGTGACTCTCCGGTGCCACCTTCGCGGTCACATCAAGCTGCATTACCGGAACATCCTTACCCTTGTTGGCAGCGGGCCATTTGGCCAGACCCTTGCCATCCGGCGAACCGCTCTTGATGAAGTTCGCAAAATACGCTTCCATCGTGGCGGAAACCTTGAAGTCATCCGGTTCCCAGGCATAGAACTTATTGCCGTTCAGGTTCCCCATCGCGTACTCAATCTCTGCGGAATGAACCGCCCCCTTTGCGGGTGGTTGCGGAGGCTGCGCCGGACCCTCGTTGCGAATCACTCCACCCGCCAACCCTGCCGTCATGTTCCCCATCTCAGGCCGCATTTTCGGGCGTGGACGCGAATAGTAGTAGCGGTAGGTGGGCTTACCGCTTGTTTTTCCGTGTGAGTCCAGCCACTTCCAGGTGCCGAAGGCGATGAACCGGTCACTGGCCAGGGCGGTCGCTACTGCTTCCACCTCGTCGTCGCCGGCCGGTGTGTATTCTCTCAGGACATCGGCTGCCTTCGCCCCGTACAGACGCTCGACAGCAGCTTTGAAACCAGCCAGCGTTGAGGGGTCCTTGCCGAGCACAGATCGCGCACCCTGTTCCTGCGAATTCCAGCCTGCAAGGAGTGGCACGCGAGCCTGCTTACCCGCCGCAAAGGTTTCTACGGGGGCTTCGGTGAGGAAGTAGCCGTCCACGGTCACGGGGAATCGGAAGGTGCGCTGTTTATCCACTGCTTCGTAGATTTGCCGGGTGGTCAGTTTCTTCAGGTCAGCCAGGGTCTTTGCGCCCAGGCTGGACGCGAACTTCTCGCCCATCGCTTCGGCTTCCGCGAGTGGTGTCGGGGGCGTGAGGCCCATCAGGGAGCCGCTTTCACCAATGGCACCGGCGATGAGGTTCCGCGACAGGGGGGAGGCCATCTGGGCGCTTACTGCGTAGGACCCCGCGGATTCTCCCGCGATGGTAATCCTCTTCGGGTCCCCACCGAAGGCTGCAATATTTTCCGACACCCAGCGGAGCGCAGCGCTCTGGTCCATCAGGGCGTAGTTGCCCGAGGCATGTTGGGGGGAGGCTTTCGTGAGTTCCGGATGAGCGAGGAAGCCGTAGACGCCCAGTCGATAGCTGACGGTGACCGTCACGATACCTTTGCTGGCCATGCTTTCCCCGTCGTAGCGGGGTTCGGAACCATCGCCCGCCTGAAAGCCACCGCCGAAGTAGTAAACCAGAACGGGGAGCTTTGCCTTGGCCCCCTTCGCGGGCGTCCAGATATTCAGGTAGAGGCAATCTTCGCTCATGCCGGCATTGCGGAAATTCATATCGCCGAAGAGCGGCAGTTGCACGCAGCGATTGCCGAATTTACCGGCATCCATCACGGCGTCGCGCTTTTTCGGGGCCACCGGGGGGCTCCAGCGGAGGTCGCCAACCGGAGGTTCGGCAAAAGGCACGCCCCGGAAGATGCGAATGCCACCTGCGTTTGCGCCCGGGCCTTCCACAATGCCCATGGGTAAAGTGACACGTTCAGCCGCCAGGGCGCTCGCGGAGAATAACAGGAATATCAGAGTTCGGTTTGTCATGCTGCGTCTTCCAGCATATTCCAGCCCTTCATCTGGTCGCAGCCCGGCTGGAGAGAATTTTCACAATTGCTGTAGTCCGCATGTTGCCAGCTTGCCCAATGAAAGAAACCGGTCGATAACACTCGCGAAAATGCGCTAGTCGGCTCGCAATGACGTCAGCGGTGTTGTTGCAGTTGCCCGTCGGGCCGGACCCAAACAAGCGGCCACTGCGATCAAAAACAGCAGCACTGCAGCAGCTACCAGGCTGCCAGGGTCGGTCGCACTGGTTTCGTAGAGCCACTGCGTGAGGGCACGCGTTGC
>RGPS01000183.1 GCA_010084195.1 Terriglobia bacterium | reverse complement strand
GCGAAGATGAAGATCGCCTCCAACTTGGTCTCAAAATAACAATCTCGTACCGTGAACTCGGACACAAGCGCCGACACGTTGACCACGAGGCTCCAATCGGTCGAGCCCGATACGAAGCTACAGCCGTCAACAAGAAAACCGGACGTGCCCCCGGTCACCATGAGAGCCTGGGGCGTTCCGTATGCGCTGGCACAAACGAAAGTCAGGTCACGCAGAATAACGCTGTCAACGGCCTCCAAAAGAGTCTGATCAGCAGAATCGAATGTGATCGAAGCTGCGCCTTCTCCACGAATCTCCACACCCGGTACGCTTAACACTAAGCCGTTGCTGACCGTGTGCGCTCCGCGAACAATTAGGGTGCGCTTTGTGTCCTGGGATACGGCGTAGTTCTCCAGCCAGAAGAACGCAGCTTCAAGGGTTACGAAGCATGCTTCGGCCTCATTGTCCGCAGCCGTGCCCGCATCCGCTCGCGCCGTGTAATCCAGCTTACGGTCCAAATTGGCCACAAAGAAACGGGCGTCCCGACTCGCCGTGACGTTTGTACCATTATGCGTGACTTCGCAAATCAACACAGGCTCGTCCGCCAAATCAGGCAGAGCCGTGTTTGCCACAAGCGTTCCTGAAGTCCCGTCAAAATAGACGTAGTACGTGCCCGCAATGATCGCACACGTCACGCTATCACCCGCAACATCTCGCAGCGTGCCGCCAATCAAAACCTTAGACCCTGCGTCTAAGGTGACGACCCGCCCCGCCGTAGTGAAGGTGCAGCCCGTGAGGACACCGTTTTGACGACCCGCCCCGCCAGAAGCGCACAATTCTTGAAGGGCATCTTCAACATCGTCGGAGGCGAAATATCCACCCGCATCTACAATCCCAATGGCCGACGCCATGTGCGCCTGCTTAGGGTCATTCATGTGGGCTTTGAGTGAGTCTATGTCCCTATGCGGCTGCATTAAGGCAGCACTCGGAACGGCCTTGGCCGAGACAGCCCCGACTCCGGGATTCAACAGACCAGGGTTTTTCACACTAGGCATTTTGTATCACTCCGAAGCCAGCAACAGCATCCCAAGTGTCCGGTAAACAGCAGCGCAAGCCGTATTCCCAGAATCCGCGAAAATCACCGTGTTGTCCGCGTCTACGACGGCATATCTCGTTATGACCACAAGCAAGACCTCACCCTTTCGATAGAGTGGGCTGTCTGCTGTCGCCACTGCCAAAAAAGGCAGCCAGACCTTGTGCGTCGCCAAACCAGATAAAGGCTGCGCCATGGCCGTTGGCCGATAGGCAGTCACATCCGCGACCTTGTATTGCGACCGGAACTCCACATCCGTGTCCGTATCGCTAAAGGTAAAGTCGCCTTGCGGATCTACTTGGATCATCGTGTGCAGGTTTAAGACCCCGGTGTCGGCAGAGAAGTCACCGACCGAAATCTTGCCTGTAGCGGTCAAGAACCATTCGCCGCCAAAGTCCCCGGCGCCCACGTTCGCGTTGACTGGAATCTGACTCATCCCGTGGGCGCCATAAGGGAACGCATCCCCCGTTGAGCCCACGCCTGAGATACCTGTCCAGAGATCACGACTCATGGCCACAGGTCGCACCGTCAACGGGTCGGGCATACCCGAGAGACCCCCCGCCTTGACGCCTGCCGTCTGCGGCGCATTGGAGCGATAGTAGATACCGATCTGATAACCGCTCGCGCCGTAGTTAGGCACCGCATCTTGGGCATAATACGCTATTGTGCAGGCCGTCTGTCCCGTGCCGGACAACGGAGTCATCGGGTCAAGGATCAATTTCTGACTAGATGACCCGTACTCCGTCGAGCCGTCGACCGTAACCGGCAAGCCTGTACCCGTATCCGTGACAATTGGTGTCACGTCCCCATTGATTCGACGAGGAAAGACGATCTCGGTCTGGTTCAGGCTGACCACGAAATCAAGCACTGGACCCGGGAAGCCCGTGTTCTTACACACATACTCAACCCCGACTTCACGTCTAGGGGTCGTGAACACTGGAGGCAGTATCGAATCAAAATCGCTTGGGCGCTGTGTCGTGTTCAACTCCAAAGCCGGACCTACTGGATACACACCGGCATCCGGCACGATCTCCAAATCAACGTCACTTGTAGTGCCTGATCCAGCAGGATACGTGACCTCAAGCTCGACAAAAATCATGGAGATCGAACCCACATCACCCGCAGGCGCTACTGGAACCATTGTGTGGTCCGGGTCGAAAGTCGTCCCGTAGTTGCCTAGCTGGTTGTTCTCACCCAAGGTGATTTGGATCTGGGTGGTGCCTAAGCCTGTGATGCAATCCACCACGGCATTTTGATCGATTGCCGTAGTGTAGTGACCGTCACGATGCCAAACTCGTAACACATCCGAGACGACGGTTCCGGTTGGCCAATATTGACTCACCGTGCCCGTAGACGATGCAAGCGCATGGAGCCAAGACCCATTTGTCGTGGCATTCAACGCCGCGAAGTCAATCGTGATCACGTCTCCCGCGTACCAACCCGTGTAGCCCGGATTTAACTGCGTGACATAGTGCCCAGGCTCCGCGATTGCCGTGTAGGATACGGCAACAGGTATCACCACACGCTCAACTATCGGCGAGTCACCGAAACGCCTGCGGATATGGTCGAACTCTGCGATCAACTCGCCACGGGTCGAAATTGGCCCGCCATGCGCCCCAGAGCGACCGATTTCGTCGCAGACGAGATACTGCGTAGACACGTCACCAGAGAAGCTGCCTAGATTTTGCTTGTCCGCCGTATCAATCGCCCACGTCCGATTGTTACCATCTAGCAGCATCGCCATCTGACGATCAAGCTCAGCCTTTAGGTCGAGCCCACCGGGCACAACCTGACGCCGCAAGTCCAATACGTCCGTCGCCACGATAATATCGTGGAAGTAACCGTCCGGTCGGTCTGATACCCCAGCCGGAATCGCCCCGATGATCGGGTTGGCAAACCCCCCATGCGTCGAAGGCAACGCCCCGTTGGCATTGTTGTCGGGATCAAAACCCACGCCCGCGCCACCGTTGTAGCCGTCGTTACGACGGAAGACAAAGGCAAGAGGGATCGCGTAGACAAAACCGTCTACCGTGCCCAATGCGGTCGCGCTGCCCGAAGATCCATCACCCGCAACCCAAAGGCCCGGATCGACAATGCCATACGCCGTGGCGTCCGAGCTTGCCAACACGGTCGTACCATCGGCAGACACAAAGGGATACGTCGCGACCGGCGCTACCTGCGTGCCTTGCGCCAATACGTTCGGATTGGAGAAGCCGTCCGGTTCGGTCTTGAAGTCAATCGCTTCGCTGACACCCGTGATCCGAATCCGATACTGGATTTGAACCCGCTTGGTTGATTCTGCCCCCACGGTCGGATCTGCAATATCGTCCGCCAAAGCAACACCCGATGGGGATAAGACGTTGCCGTTGCGATAGATACTCGCCTGGGTGGGTTTATTGGGCTCATCGGCACCACCCACAAAATTGGCGCCTGAGATCGTAAACGATGCGGATGCTGCCAAAGTCACGGCATTACCCGCAGCGCCGGCAAGAGCGTCGACAACTTGCAGATTGACCTGTTCAGGTACCGTCACGTCAACCCAGGCAACACAAATGCCCGTGAACGAGTTGCCGCCATCGTTAATTGCAGCCGCAATGTTTGCAGCCGTAATCGTCTCGTTGGCTCCGACTTGAAATTGGTCTACACCCGGCACGCCCGCCGTGGCCGTTAAGACCACGCCGTTGATCGTAACCGTGTCGCCAGGAGCAACCGCCAAAGGCGCGTTGACCGTGACCGTCGCAGACGCATGGGGCGACCATGAGACAAGGGCACGGAAGACCTCCAAGAATACGAAGTCCGTGCGCTTGACCCCCGGGGGAGAAGACGGCAAATTTGCGGGGTCTAGTTGGATGACATTCAGCCCCGCAACGGCTGTATTTGTGTAGTCCACCGTGATCGGCATACCGGCCACAAGCGCAGCCCGCGTTGCCATCGTAAATGCGTCCGGAGTCCCCGGGAAACCGAAGTCCCCAAAGGGATTGTTTGGCAAAGGCCCACGAAGCCACCCTGACGGATTTACCCGTTGTTGGATAATCTGGCGTAGGGTCCGATTGACCTCCTGCGACAAATTAAGTTCCGAGTCGAGCACGGGCTTGCCAGACTGATACACGGCCTCATCCCACGAACGCTCGTCCGGGGACAGGTAGCGGGATACGGACGTGCCGGGGAAGTATTTATTGTGGATTGCCATGACCGTCCTGACTCGAAACCGAAACTATGACCACACGACTCACTTCTGAGTCGTGCCGCCCCTCTTTTCAATCGGCAACTGGGGCTGTCGATTGACCCGGGGAGGCATGGGCCGAGGGGCAGGCTGCTTGTCTTTCGGATAGGCCACTTTCTGAGAATTCGGGTTCCTGCAATTACAAGCCATGTGGTCCTCCAAGTTCTGTGCCATTACAAGGCGGATAGTCGCACTAGCGACTTATTCCCCTTCGACTGCCACACCGTTTGGCAAGATTTGCCAAGGCTGACCATCCGGTATGCCCATGCGCGTCGCCTCTGCGGCAAGCATCGCACCAGCGTCCGCCTCAAGGGCTTGGATTTCCGCAAGTAGCGTCGCCTTGCGCAATTCAAGCTGGCCGACCTCTACAATCATAGCGGACGTTCGGGAGCGCATCTCGAACACCCTGGCGGAAACATGATCTCGTACCTTCCCATAGATTTTGGGGGTGTCCATATAGAACGGTGTCCTGTATCAATAGGTGATGCCTAGGAGGATTTTACCATGTTGATGGCAAACACCGCACAGGAAGACTTCTTCGTCGAATATACGCGGTCAAAACTTGTCGAGTGGTGTGCGCAGGAATGTCTCACCGGAAAAGCAGGTCTGGAAGACCCCAAGCTCATCCAGATGGCCTTGGAGAAAGGCTGGCTGACGAAACGGCAACCGCACACGATTACCGCTAAAGGGTATGGGGTCGCTGCGGCATTCTTACGTCGTTGATGATGACAGCCTCCGCACTCGGCGGGACTGGAACCCTCTTGCGTAGCTTATGGATTTTTAAGCCAAGTTCGATGACTTTGTCATGGAACGCATCCATTTTTGATTCGGGATGGTCAACACCCGCATCAGGTGCCTCAACACCCGCATCCGGAATCAAGAGTGGCGGCCCTGTGAATTCGACCTCTTGGGATCGAATGTCACTTGGGATTATTGCCACCATGATCATCGCGGTTAAGATTGCGAATCTCATCGTGAATCCCATCTAGCCGCCTATTGGCGGCGTCCAGTTTTTCTTCCATGCGAGCCATCAAGATCGCATTCTGCTGCACACGGGTATCAAGCTCTTGCACCCGTGCGGCCGAAACCCCAAGGTTCTGGATCTGCACATCGCGCTGTGCATTCCCTACTTCAATCTTAATCACCCAACCTGCCAAAGGTACAATGGCAAGCGTCAAAATGTCCTTTGACACCCCCCAAATCTTGTTTGGCTCCGAAGCGGCCATGGATACCCCACTTTTTTCTAGTTAAACTAGGCCCGAGGGGTAGTTCCCCTTGGTAGTCATAGATCAGATGCGATAACGCGGCTAACGTATGAAACAAGACGACTTGTATATTTTGCAGATGGCCGTGACCGGCCAAATCAAAGTGGGCCGCTCGAATGACGTCACCCGCAGACTCTCGCAACTACAAACAGGGTGTCCGCATCGGCTACGGGTAATCCTGTATGCACAAGGTCAAGGCTACCGCGAAAAGGCAATTCACCGGCTTATGGACTACCGGCAAATTCGTGCTAACGGGGAATGGTTCACTGAGGAAGGGCTGTCCGAGTTGCCGCCTGATTTGTATGGGCTACTGGACTTAACGCAGCAGGATTGGTGGCGAGTTCGCAGCTAAAGTCACTTCGTAATCGAGAGCACCAGGTTCACCAGACTTTCCAGCGGTGCTAGGCTTCGGTTCTTCATCTTGGCCGCCTGTGCATACTGCAAAAAATCCAGCAACTCTTGACGAGCATCGTTCACCGAATCACGCCCGTCACCCGACATGAGCACTTGATCGTACTTCTCCAGCCCCGCCGCAGATCGTTCCTCGATTCCCGCAATGATCGGCAGAAGCTCTGAGTTTGGCAAACCCTGTCCTCTCAGCCAGACAATCAAAGCCGGCGTCACAGGCTCACCCAATTTTACAGGCGCCTTCTCAGGCGTCGAGTCCAGAGACTTGCGGGCGCGCATCAAGCTCTCTCGGGCTCCAGCACAGTCGCTAAGTAGGTCCTCGTAGGCCATCGTTGCCACATCCCGCATGGAATGGCAAATGCGAGTCCACGAGCGACCCGGATATTCCGGATCACCGTTGATCCGGAAATAGCTCCCTCTAATCTCACGAGTTTGTGGGTCAAATTCGTCGTCGTGGAATGCAATGGCGAGCCACCCAGGGATATCCGTTTCGTAGTAGGGCTCCTCGGTCGAAGTCTCGTGATAGCCCACGCGAACACCAGGAAGCCCAATGTCTGCGAAAGCCTGCGCAAATTCTTTGGCCGTAGGTCTTGTCAAAACGTCGAATCCTTACCTTCGGGTTTCTCGGGGAGATCGTCGACCCCATGCAGCACCGGGGCCTCTCAGAGTCAATTCTGGGCTCTCTAAATCACAACGAACATCGACGCACTCACGCAAAACCCGCTCACCACGCTCCGAAAAAATGCGGTCACACATCGCGAGGTATGCGGTTGAAACCCTCGTGTCATCCTCTTCGGCATCGCCAACAGCGAATTCTGTGGTTGTCGGGTCATTCTCGAAACAAACTCGACACCATCGGACAATGATCCGACCCTTGTCTTCATGCAGGTTCATGGTGATAACATTTGGCCCGTTGTGGGCCACGGGCTCGTAGCAAAGACAGCAGCGATGTAGGCTCAATTACCGAACCCCACTCGCAAAATGCCCCGCAGGACCCCTTTGATGGGGGCTAATAGCCCGTCAGGGGACCGAAGGCTGCCCAAGGGCAGAGTCGCTAGCACAAGCCCACCATAAGCCTGATCTAACACGGTGTCCGGATCTAAAAGCATCAGCGTGGCAAGTTCATACTCGCCCGCAGCATCTTGCCGGACATGACGCACAATATGGTTTGTGTCATGCGTATAGATCAGTTCTTTTGAGGCTGGCCCAAGTCGATCCCAAACGTCACGCAGTTCTGCCTCATCTGGGAATATATACTCGGGATGTAACTCACGCCACAAGGCAATCGCTTCCAGCACAGCGTCAAGACAAGGCGCCTCTCCTGAAGTAAGCCAGACCGGCAACCACGGTTCTACAAACCGATTGAACATTTGAACGTTGTTCAATGGGTCAAATGGGTTGTGTAGAAATCGCAGCACGTTGGCCATTACTCACGCGCCTTCTGGTAAATCTCAGCCAGCGTCAGACGTGTGTTGGGCGGCAGATTGAACGTCTTGTCCGGGGCAAGCTTCGCGAGCGCCCTCATCGCCTGTTCCTCGTACAACAAAGGTACTTCGACAAGCGCACTCAGGCGGCCAGGGCGCTTCATCGCCGCGTCGATGTCGTGAAGAGTTGCATTCGTGGTGGCTACGACAAAAGCGTTGACGGCATCCCCAAGCAGACCGTCACCAATACTCAAAGTATTCGCCAGCGCACTCATTGCGCTGGCCTGACGCCGAGACAAAATCTCATCTGCGTCTTCCACGACCAACACAATCCGTCGACCACCATAGTCGTCATGCAAGCGCAAGAGCAAGTCCGTGAACTCAGGATCCCCGATGTTGCTGACCTCTTTCGACGGAACGATCAGATAGATATGATCCGTAGAGGATTCAATCAGCCCCCGAATCAGATGCGTCTTGCCCGTGCCCGGAGGGCCATGGAAAATAGCAATGCGCCCATTCGGAACTTCCGCACGCAAATCAGCACGAACCTTGTTCCACAGATCCAGCGTGTCCGAAGCGTAGTTGTCCACGATCAACGGACGCTCGGGCAACTGGACCGCCCGCGTTCTGAGTCCTTGGTCTCCTTGACGGGTGATCATCATCACCTCGGCCTTGTCACGCTTCTTCATCTCATGGAGATTCAGAGCAAGAAGGGCCTCGTCGTCTTCAGACGACAATGTGGCGAAATACAAGCGTGCAGCGCCATCCGAATACGCTTCAATCTGAAGATGTGTCTGTGGGGATGTTAGCGCATACCGCTCAAGTACCCCATCCAGGTCGTATTCCCGAAAGACCTCACGCAAAGAAGGCATCTTTTCGGAGATGCCTTCGCAAAAGATTCGGAAGTGCTCCCCCTTACCACCACATCCATCCGAAGAAGGGGGCGGATCAGGAAGCGCAATCCGAAATGCCCTGCTGCGAACTTTGCCGCCGCTAAGGGTCGCCTTGGCGATCATGCTCTCAGTCGCCGTATCTGAACTAGACGTCGGGGTTCCAAAAAACCACCAAGGTTCGGTCTTGGACTTGCCGGTGTCAGTGGTGGGGATGGGCGTGAAGGGCATCTGCAAACCTCGAATGCTTTGGTCGGGTGCCCTTACCCGCTTCACTTGGAGGTAACCCCCCTCAACCAGAAATGCCGTGACGGGCATCTGTGATCAAGATCATCGTCGTCGTTGTCGTTGCAATGCCGACTTGAATGAAGACGCTTGGCGTGGTCAGTGCCGGGGGCGTTTGCGTCACCTCCCCGGGCGTACCGGATAGGTAGACTCTGCCATTCGGGGTCAGGGACCCACCACCTTCAACGATTGGCGTGACGACGCTCCCACGAGTCGTTACGACCGCCACATTGACACCATCGGCAGCAGTTACCGAAGCAAAGCCAAAGAAACGATCACCATGGAATTTTGACCCGCATTCGACAATCGATGGACCTGTGCCAGCATTCACCATGGCCACAGCGGCACCAGCACGTAAACCGCCACCTGAAACGGTGGCATTCGGTACCGTCACCGTTCCACGAGTGCTTGTATAAGCGGGTGCATACCCTACCGGCATGACCCAATCAACCTTCGAGCTTCTGCGCGGTGGTGTCGATCAAATAGCACGATGCACTGGACGCCAGAGCAAACAAAATCGCCCCAAGAACCTGCCCCAAAGCAAGTTCTGTCGAAAACAATGGCCAGTTGTACCCGATCCAGGTCAACCAGCCCGCATGGAACCCCGTGCAATAGGGGCAACGCAGCATACGATCAAAGAATGTGAGCCCAGCATCATCTTTGAAGAGGGGCAGCATCCGTAACGGACTCGTGATCAAAGTCGCCTTGTCGTTCATCAACGCGAAACAAAGGCCATACGCAGTCAAGATCATTTCAATCAGGTGCATGAATCACTCCTTGGGTTTACGAACGCCACGTTCTTTTTTGGGTTCTTTGTCTTTCAACAAAGAAGCGAAGAAACCCTTCGGCTTGGCCCCGCCATCAGGCTTGGCCTCCTTAAGTTCGCCATCAGGCTTGGCCTCCTTAAGTTCGCCATCAGACTCGGTTGTCTTTGGTTCGGCTTCTTTTTTGGGAGCCGCAGACTTCTTAGTCTTGTTCAATGGCGTCTTGGCCATGAAGTCCGCCAGATTTTCTTTGACCGCTTCAATGTCGGGCATGGCCTCAATACGACGGCCCGAATCGAACTTGCCCTTGCGATCTGAGGTGTCACCTTCCATTGGCAAAATCCGGCAACAAGAAGTCTTGGCCGTCTGCTGGAAGATTTCCACCGTATCGGGAACAGAATCGGCATTGCAATCGAACCCAAGATCCAATTGATACTGCTGGTTCAATGCCTGGACGATCAGGTTGCGTTCTGCGACCAACTCAGACTCAACGCCTGTGTTTGTTGCGTAGAGCAACTCGACGTGGACAAGCCGTAAAATAGCCTCGCCCAAGCCCATGTAAATCCGGCGTTGATTGCCGAGAACCGCACCCGGAATTTGATTCGTGCCTGCCATAGTGTGTCATCTTACCGTTCTATGAAATAAAAAGGCCGAGTAGGTGCTCCACCCACTCGGCCTTTTTGTGTCACTCACGCGGCTCGAATGTCCGCGTCAGGATTACGGGCGCTTCGCGATGAACTGGGGCGCAAAGAGCACGTTGTAGAGGCCGCCGACCGCGCTGCCCGTAGCGAGGTAGCCAACACGGTAGACCGTGGTGCCGCTCGCCGTGGGGGCCGTCAGGGTGACCTGACCGGCCGTGCCGAGGTACACGGGCTGACCAACGTTCGCGGCGCCAGGACCCGACGCGAACTTGCAGGGCACCAGCGTACCGGGAACCGAAGCGGCGAGGATGTGATCGTCCGCGCTACCGGCAAGCTGACCAACGGCCGCCACGACGCGCTTGTCGTCGGAGGCATCGTTGTTCGCCGACAGGAAGAACTTCGGCGTGCCCGCGTCGCTCGACCAGCAACCGACCAGACCGGCGCCCGAGAACGCCTCGCCCAGGACCACGTCAACACCGGCAAAGGAGCCGAACTCGACCGGGGTGGCCGAGAACTTCGCCTTGTCGCCCGAGAACACGATGTCGTCGGCCGAGGTGATCTCGATATTGCCAGCGGTCGTGGTGTTCAGGGTCAGGGCGAAGCCCGTGACGCTGAAGTTCGAAGCGGCAGCAGCATCCAGGCTGATCGCGCCCGTGGCATCGAACTCCATCGAAACCGCGTCGACATTCAAAATGTCGGCAGCGGACAGGATCAGGTCACTACCCAGGCCCGTCGCTTCAATGGTCAAGTCACCGGCCGCCGAGAGATTCGAGGCCGCACCCGCGTCGATGCTGATGCCCGCACCCGCGTCCAGGGTCGCACCCTGCGTCACGTCAATGTCGAGCGAGTCGCCATTGAA
>RGPS01000182.1 GCA_010084195.1 Terriglobia bacterium | reverse complement strand
GCCCTTCCACGGGTGCTTCGCGCAGCAGGCGTCGGCATAGCTGTTATCCCAGTTGTGCGCGGAAAGCTGGTAGCTGCGCAGCCCCAGGCGATAGAACATGCGCAGGAGCCCCAGGTCACCGTCCAGGTCGAAACTGCCCTCCAAATCCAGCACCGCCGCCATCTTCCCGGCACGGTTGATGCGTTCAATATCCGACGCTTTCAGCGCGACCTCAATGCGGTCTTTGTTCCGGGCAATCTGCTGCAGGGCCAAATCCATCTGCCGAAGCGCCTGCTTCGTCTCCAACCGCCCGGGGTAATAATCTTCCGGAACGTACAGCGAAAAGAACAGAGCCTTCAGCCCCCCTTCCTTCGCCCGCGAAAGGTCCCACATGCCATCGGCCTTGCGCTCGCCTATGTCCCCACCATGATAAAGTTCACGATCAATGGCATGTACATGGCCGTCAAACACCAATGCCGACGCGTGCAACTGTCGGGCACGGTCATTTGACTGTGCCAATAGTGCCACCGTAAACGTTAACGCGCTAATCTGAATCCAACGAGACCACATGGCCGACCCTTCCTTAAATCCCAAAGCGGGTTTCCGTCCCAAACTTGCCGCTATCTGTACCGTATACCGCAAGTATTCCCATACCCAGCATATTGTTGATCGCTTCCTTGAAGGCTACGGCTGGAATGGCCGCCACCACCATCCGGCGATGGATCTGGTTTCGATCTACGTAGACCAGCATCCCAAAGACGATCTTACGCCCGACCGTGCGCAGCGTTTCCCGCAAATGAAGGTCTACCCGACCATCGCCGAAGCCCTCATGCAGGGCGGCACAAAGCTCGCCGTTGACGGAGTGGTTCTGGTGGGCGAACACGGCGATTATCCGCGCACCGAAAAAGGGCAGGTTACCTACCCGCGTTATCAGTTCTTTAATGAAATTGTGAAGGTCTTTAAGGCCAGCGGTCGCGTGGTGCCCGTCTTTAACGACAAGCACCTCTCCTATCGCTGGGACTGGGCCAAGGAGATGTACGACACCTCCCGCGCCATGAAGTTCCCCATGATGGCCGGCTCCAGCCTGGCGGTCACCTGGCGTATCCCGTCCGTGGAAATGCCGATGGGCGCGAAGATTCGCGAAGCCCTGTGTGTCTGCTACGGCGGTGTGGATAGCTATGACTACCACGGTCTGGAAACGCTGCAGTGCATGGTGGAGCGCCGCAAAGGCGGTGAATCCGGCGTGAAGTGGGTGCAGGCGTACCAGGGCGAGGCGTTCTGGAAAGCCATGAAAGATGGCGTCTGGCCCCGCGATCTGTTCAATGCAGCACTCTGCCGCAGCCATACGCTGGTCCCCACACGTCCCGGCTTCAACGACATCTTCCCCACCGACGACGATATGCGGCGCCTGGTGAAGAACCCCGTGGCCTACCGCTACGAACACAACGACGGGTTGTTCTCCACCATGATTCTGATGAGTGGCCTGCTTTCGGACTTCAACTTCGCCGCCCGCGTGGACGGCATGCGAGAGCCGTTCTCGACACAAATGTACCTGCCCATGCCCGATGGGCGGACAACGCTCGCGAACTTCTTCAGCCCTCTGGTGAACACCTTCGAGCAGATGTACCTGACGGGTAAAGAGACGTACCCGCTGGAACGCACGCTGCTCACCACAGGCCTGACCGCCGCCGGGGTCGACAGCCTGTTCCAAAAGCAGGTTCGCATCGAAACGCCGCATCTCTCCGCCGTCAAGTACCAGCCGAGTAAAGAGTCCACCTTCTGGAGAAGCTGATGATCACGCGCCGCAATTTTGTTGAAGCCGCCGCCGCGACGGCCACGCTGCCATTGTTCGACCTGCAGCTTTTCGCGCAGGGTCCGCCGAAGCGGATCGCCATCGTCACCACCATCTACCGCTACCTGTCACACGCGCAGCATATGGGGGATCGGTTCCTGATCGGGTACCCCATCAATGGCACCTGGCATAAGCCCAACGTGCAGGTGGTTTCGCTCTACGTGGACCAGCACCCGGATGGCGACCTGAGTCAGGAGCGGGCCAAAGAGTTCGGCTTCAAAGTCTACCCGACCATCGCCGAAACGCTGCGCGCCGGGCAGGCGAAGATTTCGGTGGACGCCGTCCTCATCATCGGCGAACACGGCGAGTACCCGAAGAACGAGAAAGGCCAGGTCCTCTACCCCCGCTACGAATTCTTCGAGCAGTGCACGAAGGTCTTTGAGCAGGATGGCAAAGTAGTGCCGGTGTACAACGACAAGCACCTCTCGTACAGCTTCGAGAAGGCGCAGAAAATGGTAGCGGCCTCGCACAGGATGAAGTTCCCGTTCCTGGCCGGGTCGTCACTGCCCGTCACCTGGCGGTTGCCCGATCTGGAACTCCCGATGAACTGCGAAATCTCCGACGCGCTGATGGTCGGTTGCGGCGGCTCGGACCCCATGGATTACCACGCGCTGGAAGCCATGCAGTGCATGGTGGAGCGACGCAAGGGTGGCGAGACCGGCGTGAAGTCCGTCCAGTTGCTTGAAGGCGACGCCGTCTGGAAGGCTGGCGACGAAGGCCGCTGGTCAAAGGAATTACTCACCTGCGCCCTCTCCCGCAGCGATTCGCCGCTGGGCGCAACTGTCACGGACGGCCGAACCCAGGACATGGTGGCCAACGGAGATATCCGGAAGCTGGCGACCAAACCGGGCGCGTACTTTATCGAATATCGCGACGGCTTCAAAGCGACTCTGCTGATGGTGGATGGGGCCGTGAAGGACTATATGTTCGCGGCGCGGCTAAAGGGCGTGAAGGAGCCGTTGTCCACCCAGTTCTTCCTCACCCCGGTGCCGAACGTGACCTATTCAGCCTGCCTGATGAGCAAGATTGAAGAGATGATCATGACCGGCGTCGCCCCCTACCCGGTGGAACGTACCATGATTGTCAGCGGCATTCTGGAAGCCTGCCTGACGTCCAAAGTGCAGGGCAACAAACTGCTGCCGACCCCACAGCTGGATGTTCGGTACAAGGCCCCGAAGACCTCGCAGTACGCGCGAACTTAAACCGGCAACGCCGACGTCTCTTTCCACGTCGACAACACGATCGTTGTGCGTGTTCGAACCACACCCGGGATCCCCTTCAGCTCTTCACTCAGAAGACGGTCGAGGTCCCGGGTTCCTTTTGTTCGGACCTTGAGGATAAAGTCGTCGTCCCCGGCGACGTGGTGGCATTCCTGGACCTCGGCCAGCCTTTCCAAACCTGCCAGGAAATTCTTGCGGTGCTCCGGTCGATCCAGTGTGACCGCTACGAACGCGGTCAAGGGGTACCCCAGCGCCTCGGCGTCCAGAACGACCGTGTAGCCCTTGATGATGCCCCTTTCCTCCAGCTTCCGGACACGCTCCGCCGTTGCCGGGGCCGAAAGGCCGATTTCGTTAGCCAATTCAGCCCAACTCCTTCGACCTGCAGCCAGCAGCGTGGAAAGAACCTTCGAATCCAAGTCATCTAGCATCTAATTACCTACGATTCATATGCTAACATTCCGATATGCCTATTTCTGGAGAACAGATGGCGGATCTCATCCACGGTTTCGAAAGCGGAACGTGGCCAGCGGCGGAATTCACGCATTCGGCCCATATCGCCGTTGCCGCCTGGTACATCCTCAGCCGGGAAGACGCCCTCGACCAGCTCCGGACCAGGATCCCGGCCTACAATGTCAGCCAGGGAAATCAGAATACCCGCGAGAGCGGATATCACGAGACGCTCACGTGCTTTTGGTTCCACATCCTCAGTGATTTCCTGGAAGGGCTACCAACTGGTACGGGAAAAATCGAAGCCATCCAGGCTGCCGTGGCAGAGTTTGGGAGCACCCGAAGCCTCTTTCGTGCCTATTACGATTTCGACGTCGTCAAATCGCAGACAGCTCGGGCGGAGTGGATTCCGCCTTCCGAAGCACCAAAATCAGCCCAAAGATGGCTAGCCCGAGCGCTATCCACTGTTCCAGCGTGAAGGGTCCACCCAGCGGATTCGAGGAATCGTGCATGCGCAGGTACTCCACTCCAAACCGAGCGGCACCATACAGTGCCAGATAGAGTCCGATGATGGCCCCATCTTTGTGTTTACGTTTGAGCAGGAGGGCCAGCACCAGGAAAATCAGGGCCTCGGCTAACGCTTCATAAAGCTGCGTGGGATGAAGCGGGATTCCCAGCGGGACGCCTGTCGTATTGTCCTTGTTGGTAAACGTGATGCCCCAGGGCAAATGCGTGGGTCTGCCCCAGCAGCATCCCGCCGCCAGACAGCCCAGGCGTCCGATGCCATGGCCCAGCGCAAGGCCGGGAGCAAAGATATCACAGGTTTGCCAGACCGGCAGACCCTGCTTCTTCATATAAAAGTAAGCAAAAATCAGGGCCCCGATGAAGCCACCAAAGAAGATCCCGGCGCTCTGCAGGGTGGCCAGCGTGAAGATTTCCGCCGGGTGCGCCCGAAATTCGGGATCCAGCGCGATCATCAGCAACTTCGCCCCCAGCATGCCGGTCAGCGCGCAATAGACCCCCAGGTTCACCACCTTCTCGTTGTCCAGCCCCCGCTCCTTCGCATACTTTGACGCCAGCCAAAGGGCGACCAAAAAAGCAATGGCCACCAGGAACCCATATGAGGGAACCGTAAACCCGCCAAGTTGAAATAACCGTGGAAACATATCAGGCTCCCGCCTCGCTTTGTTTTGTTGCCTTGTCGCCGAGGATAATACTCAGAATCAAGAACCCTGCGCCGATGCAGATTGCCGCATCTGCCAGATTAAAAATGTACCAGTGATGGCTGCCCACATACAGATCAATGAAGTCTGTGACACTCCCGGAACGGACCCGATCAAAGACATTGCCGAGGGCTCCACCGAAGATCAGCGAAATGCCGGCTGCGCTGTACCTGTCCTGCTTATCGAGCTTCCAAAGCAGACACGCCACCACCACCAGCGCGACCAGGGAGACGCTGACCAGCGCCAGCGTGCGATTGTGGCTCACGGTATCCGCAAAAATCCCAAACGCCACGCCGGGATTTTCGGACCGCACCAGGTTAAAGAAGCCGGGAATTACGGTCTTTGTATCGAAAAAGTCGAAGCGTGACTCAATGAGCCACTTCGTCCAGCGATCGACGCCGAAGATTCCCAGCGAGGTCGCCAATGCCAGCCACCGGCGGTTCATCAGGCCCCGAGCATCTCAGCCACAGCAGAACCGCAGGCCTGGCAAACCGTCGGGAACTGCGCCACTGCACCAGTATCCTGCGTGTATTTCCAGCATCGTTCGCACTTTACGCCCGAGGCCAGATCCACCTTCACCGCCAGGTCTTCGCCCGCCAGTTCTGCGCCTTCGATAAGCTCCACCTGCGACACGATGAACAGCCCCGGCAGATGTGCTTCATTGGCGTGGAGCAGGGCATAGAGTTCTTTCCCCGCCGTCAGCACCACTTTGGCTTCCAGCGAGCCGCCGATGAACTTCTCCTGGCGCGCCGTTTCCAGGCTCTTCAGGACGGGATCGCGAACTTCGATCAGCTTCGTCCAGGCAGCGACTCTTTCCCGATTATCGGCGTGAATACCCACAGTCAGATCGGCAGGTTCCGGGAAAAGCGCCGTGTGGACGGAACCCGTGTGCCCCAAATGCGGCCAGATCTCCTCCATGGTGAAACTGAGGATCGGAGCCAGCAACCGAACCAGCGCCTCGCCCAGACGATGCAGAGCTGTCTGCGCACTGCGCCTCGCCTGCGATTTCGTGGCCGACGTATACAGGCGATCTTTCAGAATGTCGAAGTAAATGGAGCTCAGGTCAATGGCGGCAAAGTCATAAACGGCACGGTAGACCTTGTGGAAGGCGTATTCATTCGTCCAGAGGCGGCAGCGCGAAACCAGCTCTTCCGCCCGCACCAGAATCCACTGGTCAATCTCTTCCAGTTCCTCGCCGGCAACCGCATCTGTCGCCGGGTTGAAGTCGTGGATATTCCCCAGAACATACCGGAACGTGTTGCGGATCTTGCGGTACGCTTCCGAGAGACGGGTCAGGATCACAGGCGAAATGCGCACGTCTTCCGAAAAATCGACCGAGGCCGTCCACAACCGGATTAGTTCTGCGCCGTAGTCCCGAATGATTTCTTCCGGGGCCACGCCGTTGCCAATCGACTTGGAGAGCGGGCGGCCATCGGAATCGAGCGTCCAGCCGTGCGTCGCGGTTTCGCGGAAAGGAGCGGTGCCCTTCAGGCCAACCGCAATCAGCAGAGAACTCTGGAACCAGCCGCGATACTGATCGCCGCCTTCCAGATACATGTTCGCCGGCCAGGTGAGGCCATAGTTTTCGTTCAGCGTCGCCAGGTGGCTGGAGCCGGAATCAAACCAGACGTCGAGAATATCGTTTTCTTTGCTGAAAGCCGTCCCGCCGCATTTGGCGCAGGCAGTACCCTCGGGAATCAGTTCCGCTGCGGTCTTTTCGAACCAGATGTCGGCGGAATGCTCTGCAAACAGGGCAACAACCGGATCCAGAATCTTCTTGTCCGTCAAAGGATGCCGGCAGTCATCGCAGTAAAACACCACGATCGGCACGCCCCAGACGCGCTGGCGCGAAATACACCAGTCGGGCCGCGAGGACACCATGTTGGAAATGCGGTCGTCACCCCAACCCGGAATCCACTTTACTGCCTTGATGGCATCAAGAGCCTTCTGCCGCAGGGAGTTGTTCTCCATGCCGATAAACCACTGGTCGGTGGCACGGTAAATGGTGGGATTGTGGCAACGCCAGCAGTGGGGGTAGGAGTGGTCGATGTTCTCCAGCCCCAGCAAGGCACCGGCTTCCCGCAGCATGTCCACCACGAGAGGATTGCCCTCCCAAACCGTTTTGCCCAGCAGTGCCGCCGGAATCTCTCCCGGAGCCGTGTCGGGCTGGAAGAAGCGGCCCGCCGCATCCACCGGGCAATACACCGGCAGACCATACTGCTGGCCGGAAACATAATCTTCCTGACCATGGCCCGGCGCCGTGTGGACCGCGCCGACACCTTGTTCCAGCGTGACGTGCTCGCCGAGCAAACCGACTGAGTCGCGCTCCAGCAGCGGATGCTGGAATACAGTCCCTTCCATCTGGTGGCCACGGAAGCGGGCGATTACTTCCCCGCCCTCCCAGCCACACTTCTGCGCCGTGGCAGCCATCAGATCGGAGGCCACAATGTAAACGTCGCCAGCGACTTCCAGCGCAACGTATTCGTAGCGTGGATGATAGGCGATTCCGAGGTTCGCGGGAATGGTCCACGGGGTAGTGGTCCAAATCAGACCATAGACCTTTTTCCCTGCCAGTTCCGGCGCAATTGCTGCAGCATCCGACTTCAGGGAAAAACGAACCCAAATGGACGGGCTCTTGTGGTCTTCGTACTCAACTTCCGCTTCGGCAAGAGCCGTCTTGCAGCTCAGACACCAGTTGACCGGCTTCAGGCCCTTGTACGCATAGCCCTTGTCCAGGAAATCGACGAAGGCTTGTGCAATCACGGCCTGATACTTCGGGGCCATGGTCAGATAGGGCGTTTCCCACGCGCCCAGCACACCCAGCCGCTTGAAATCTTTGCGCTGCACGTCGATCCACTTTTCAGCGTATTTGCGGCAGGCCCGGCGGATGGATGCCGCCGACATCAGGGCTTTCTTCGGCCCCAGTTCCTGATCGACTTTATGCTCAATCGGCAGACCGTGGCAGTCCCAGCCAGGCACATAGGGGGCATCGTAACCGGACATGTTCTTCGACTTCACAATGAAGTCTTTGATGATTTTGTTGAACGCGGTGCCCAGGTGAATCTTGCCGTTGGCGTAGGGTGGGCCGTCATGCAGAATCCATGTGGGGCTGCCGGCGCGGGCCTGACGAATCTGACCGTAGAGGTCGTTTCCATTGGCGTCGGGTTCGGCCCAGCGCGCAAGCATCTTCGGCTCTGCCTGGGGCAGGTTGGCCTTCATCGGGAAGTTAGTGCGAGGCAGGTTTACTGTCTGCTTCAGGTCCACATTTTCGGGGGTCATTAAGGGATCATCTCTATTGTATTGCAGAGGTTCCAAAACAGGCCTGGCAGGGTTTGAAATGTTAGGCTGGAGCAATGCGGCTCCGTCACGTCTTCCTGCCTGCCCTTCTGATGGGCATCCTGCTTACTCCTGCGTCGATTACCTCCGCTTCGGGGCAGACTCCGGCCCCGGCTCCGAAGCCAGCGGTGCCTGCAGCCCCGAAACCAGCTTCAGCCGTTGCCCCGAAACCGGCTATCGCGCCCAAACCGGCAGTCCCGGGAGCCGCGGCAGTGAAACCTGCCGCCCCGAAACCGGCAACTGCGCCTGCGACCGGAGCCAGGCCCGCCCCCCGACCAGTAGCAAAAACCGCAGCAGCCGCTGCCCCTAAAGAAATGACTGACGAACAAAAGACAATTTACGCCCTGGGCCTGTCCATCGCCCGATCTCTGAAGACCTTCAGCCTCTCACCTGCCGAAATGGACGTGGTGAAGCAGGCTCTCACGGACTCCGCCGCCAACAAACCGGCCGTGGAACTGGAAACGTGGGGCCCGAAGATCCAGGGTCTGTCCGAATCCCGCGCTGCACTGGTTACAGTGAAAGAGAAGGAAGCTTCCAACGCCTATTGTGCGAAAGCTGCCACCGAGCCGGGCGCAAAGAAGACGGCAAGCGGCCTGGTCTACAAGGAACTGACCCCGGGCACTGGTGCTTCGCCGGTTGCTTCGGACACGGTTAAGGTCCACTACCGTGGAACGCTCATCGACGGCACGGAATTCGATAGCTCCTACAAGCGCAACGAACCGGCAACCTTTCCGCTCGGCAACGTAATCAAGGGCTGGACAGAAGGTGTGCAGTTGATGAAAGTCGGCGGTAAGTCGATTCTGATCTGCCCTTCTGACATTGCGTACGGCGACCAGGGCCGCCCGTCGATCCCCGGCGGTGCCGCACTGATTTTCGAAATCGAACTGCTCGAAATCGTCAAGTAACGGCGGGAACTGCGCAACGATACTGGGTGGCGGATAGTTGGCATTCCTCGATTCGCCAAGGATCGAAAACAGCCACCCGTCCTCCGTGCGCTGCGAGAAGAGACTCCCGCACGACCACAATACCGCTAACGACAACGAGTGCCACGCGGGGGAACAACCGCGCATGTTCCACCTCGCGCCACGTCAACAGGACCTGCCTGCCGTTACCTGTTGTTCCTTTTGCTTCAACATGCAGGACCTCGCGGGCGCGGGTACACAACAAATCAAAGCTTTCAGTTCTTGCCACAGAAGGGTCGACGGTCCAACCTTGCTGTTCATAGTGCCGTGTCGCCGCATCCATGGCATGCTGCTCCACGACCACGCGAACTTCCCCAGATGGCTGAAACCCCGCGACATCTGAATCGTCGAGCATCGGTTCCGACAAACCCCAGCCGTTCCCGACCGAAATCATTTCCGACAGGGACTGAGCGTCGAATAGGCCAGATATTTGGGAATAGATACGGAGCCGTTTCGTACGATTTCCTTTCCCCGGGCGGCTGTTCGCCATCGTCTGAGCCCTGCCGAGTTCAACTCGCAGTTGCTTTACGTCGGTCGAAGTTCCAAGTTTCCAGGGAAATGGACGCGCTTCTATGAGCAGCAGCGTCCGTTCCGGCCTATTCGCCGGAGCGAGTTCGATTGAGCTAATCGTCGCGCCGAGGCTTGCCAGTCTGAAGAACAAGAGCTCCAGGCCCTTTGTGTACTCACTGTTGCGCGCAAATCTGGTTCCGGCAGCTCCGCTCCACGACTCAAAGGTGATCACAAAGGCTCCGGGAGCCAAAGACTCGACGGAAAACGTTGCGTCTACGACCCCACCGTCGCTCAGGAACTGAGACATGTCTTCTAATGTTAACTTCGGCAAGCTCTTCGCAAATGCCGGGGCCGGGAGATCATAGTCGCAGAATATGCCGATCTACGAAATACTCGTGTGAGTCCTGCAATAACCGCTTCGAAAGTCTCGTCCGCCGTACGGAGGATGCTCTCGGATCCGGCTGCCCAAAGTGTGGCCAGCAGCATAGACGCGCGGGACGCGTGAAGCATACGAACGAAAAAGGACCGGGTTCCCTGCCCCCGATTCTGTGCAGATGGAGCCTTCCCTGTCGGCAAAGACTCTCTCTGCCGATATTCGTCGCCCGACGGCGCGCCACGGAGAGGATTTCGCGGTTATGATAGCGTTTAGCAGTTGGCCCCAAAAAGGCCAGAAGAGGCTATCCTGTCGAAACTTCTTAGATCACGTTACGGATTATTGGCTGTGGGCGTATTGACCGCACTCAGCGGAACAGCGTCGGCGCAGACCAGTCGGCTGCCGCGGACGTCCGACGGCAAGCCCGATTTGCAGGGAATCTGGCAAGTTCGGAACGCCGCAGACACTGACCTGGCGGCCGCGCCAGGCGTGGTGGAAGGAGGTGCCATTCCCTATCAGGCCTCCGCCACGGCAAAGAAGCGTGCGAATTTTGCGCGGCGGAAGTCGGCCGATCCGCTGGCCAGTTGCTTCTTTCCGGGCGTACCGCGGATCATGTACATGCCGCACCCGGTCCAGATTTTCCAGAACCCGGGCCAGGTGGCGATGACTTTTGCCTGGTCGTCGGTTCACCGCCTCATCAACACGACAGGTAAAGCGCCCCTGCATGAGGGCATCGAATCGTGGATGGGGACTTCGACCGGCAAGTGGGACGGCGACACGCTGGTAGTCAAGGTGGCGGACAACAACGACAAAACCTGGTTCGACATGGCGGGCAATTTCCACAGTGAGGCCCTCACCGTAACAGAGCGATATACGATGCCGGATGCCGATTCCATCGACTACCAGGCAACGCTGGAAGACGCCAAGGTTTTTACCAAACCCTGGAAGATTCACGTGGTCCTGGTCCGCCAAAAGAACCTGCCGCGGATTCCCGAGTTCGAGTGCCAGGCTGAAAAAGAAGAAGCGAACGGCGCTTTCGAACGCGAGACACACACGTGGTACCCCAAGGCTGGTGCCCGACCTGCCCCGCCGGAAAAAGACGCCACGGC
>RGPS01000181.1 GCA_010084195.1 Terriglobia bacterium | reverse complement strand
TCCACCCTGCGGATTCCCCTGGATTCGAAACTGGTGGCTTCGGCGTCGGGTGATCTTCTGATTGCCACTACCTCAGCGGCTTCGTCGGAACGTCGCGCCCCCAAGTATGGAACCCGCGGCCCACGACGACCTCGCCCTGCGCAATCACACAGCCCACCAGAGGATTCGGCGAAGCCAGGGCAACGCCTTCTTTTGCGAGGCGAAGTGCCTCAGCCATGAATGTAGTACTTCCCGTAAAACTCATCTTGTTTAACTCAGACCGTTTAAGTCAGACCGAAAAGAGCGAATCCACAAACCGCTCAGGCTCAAACGGCAGAAGATCGTCCACCTTCTCGCCCACCCCGATATACCGGATCGGCAAACCCAGCTCACGGGTAATTGCCACCGCCACGCCGCCCTTCGCCGTGCCATCAAGCTTGGTCAGCACAATCCCGGTGACGCCTGAAGCCTCGGTAAACTTCCGCGCCTGCTCCAGACCGTTCTGCCCTGTCGTCGCGTCCAGCACCAGCAGCACTTCATGCGGCGCATCCGGAATCACGCGCGCCGCCGTGCGCCGCATCTTTTCCAGTTCCAGCATCAGGTTCGTCTTCGTCTGCAAACGCCCCGCCGTGTCCACAATCACGTAGTCCACGCCTTTGGCCTTCGCCGATTGCAGAGCATCAAAAAGCACCGCACTCGGGTCTGACCCCGTATTCTGGCGGACCACCGGCGTCCCCGTGCGTTCGCCCCAAACTTCCAGCTGCTCAATCGCCGCAGCCCGGAACGTATCGGCCGCACACAACAAGACCGACTTGTTCTCCCGCTTCAACAGCGAGCACAGCTTCCCGATTGTCGTTGTTTTCCCTGCCCCGTTCACGCCCACCAGCATCACCACAGCGGGCGGCTGATCCACGTAAGCCAGGGGCCGGTCATTGGCCTGCAGCACTTCGTAGAGGTATTCGCGGATGAGACCCTTCAGTTCGCTGGAGTCGTTGACCATACTGCGGTCCACGCGTTCGCGGATGCGATCCAGAATTTCCTGCGTGGTTTTCACACCAATATCGGCGCTGATGAGGGTGTACTCCAGCTCTTCCAGAAGATCGGCATCGATCTTCTTTTTGCCCGAGACAACTTCCTCAATGCGCGAGACGAGCCCCTCGCGCGTCTTCTGCACTCCACTCTTCAGCTTTTCAAGAAGCGTCGGCTCCTGCTCTACGGGGCCGAAAAGGGTTTGAATCATGATCTATGTTGATGTTAGCAGCGTGGGACAATAAGCCTTCCGCCACATGCGTTTCGCGCTCCTTATCGTCGTCGTCCTCTTCACGTCGTGTCGCACGGAAACCGGCTTCCCTCCCCCCACCCAGATCCCCTCAAAGCCGTATTTCGCCCGCGTCATGCTCGATATGACACCTGGCCGGCCCCAACCCTGGGGTGCCGCCATCCGCTCAGGCGTGGATAAAGAATTCCCCAACCTCAATTGGCGCTGGCTGTCCAGCCCGTCTTCCTTCAGCTTTGAACTCGAAAACAGGGAAGACTGGCAACTGGAATTGCATCTCACCGTGGTCGATAAGGTCCTCGCCCAAGTCGGTCCCCAGCGCCTGATCGTGCTCCTGAACGGCAAAGAACTCACCCGAACCACCCTCGAAAAGCGATGATCGTCCTTCGCATCCTCCTGGGAGCGGCCTTCACCGCCCTGTTCTGCCTCGCAGCCGGAGACCTCCTGCTCCACTCACTGCGCCTCACCCTCGACCGGGCCGGACGCCGTTTCGCGCCCTTCCTCCTCGGGGCCGTCCTGGTCAGCACTTTCGTCTTCGGCCTCTGCGCGCTCCGGCAGTTCAATATAGCCCTGCTGGTAATCAGTGGCACCTGCACCCTGGCCGCCTGGGTCCGGATCTGCCGACCCCGCTTCAGACCGACCCTGGACCTCGACCTTCCCCCTATCTGGCAGGCGCTGTTCTGGCTTCCCTGGACGCTCTTCGGAGCCACATACCTTCTCGCCGCCATGGCCCCGGAGATCTCCCCCGATGGTGCCGTCTACCACCTCGGTCTGGTCTACCGCTACTACGAACACCGCGGCTTTTACACCATCCCGACCACCATGTTCGCCGGCCTGTTCGCCGGGCTGGAGATGCTCTTCCTCGCGGCTTTTTCTATCGGAAAACACTCAGCCGCAGCCCTCGTCCACCTCGTCTTCCTGCTCGTTTCACCGTTCGGAATCCTGGCCATCGCCAAGCGCCTGGACGAACCCAAAGCCGGGGTGCTGGCCGCCATGCTGTTCTACCTGTCACCCGTGGTGGCGAAAGATGGCACCACTGCCTACGTGGACACCGGGACCGCTGCCGTCCTGATCGCCGCCTTCTACTTTCTACAGTTATGGAGGGACTCCCGCACTACCAGAGCTCTGATTCCGGCAGCCCTCCTGACCGGCTTTGCCGTAGCCTGCAAGATCACCGCCGGCAGCTTCGTCGTCTTCGCTCTCTTCGCTGTTCTCACCGTCGCACTGCCGTGGAAAGCCCGCCTGCGCCAGACCTGCGCCTTCCTGGTCTTTGCGGCTCTCCCCGTCCTCCCCTGGCTCATCAAGAACACAATCCAGTTCCGCAACCCCTTCTTCCCCCTGCTCAACCGCCTCTTCCCCAACTCGTTCCTCTACCAGATTCTGGAAGACGAGATGCGCCGGATTGTCGCTCACCTGAGCGATGTCACCTGGGCACAGATTCCCTGGGAGGCAACAACCGGAGGCAAACTCGCCGGTATCCTTGGCCCGATCTTTCTCGCGCTCCCCATCGGTCTTTTGGCAATTCGCCGGCGAAGTGCCCGCACCGTCCTCCTCGCCGCTGCCTGCATCCTCATCACCTACCCGTCCAACATAGGGGCGCGATTTCTCATCCCCGCCCTGCCCTTCCTGGCGCTGGCGATGTCGATTGCGGTCACCCGGCTCCCGGTGGTCGGAACAGCCCTGGCGACTGTAGTCCTCCTCATCCATGGCCTGCTCTCCTGGCCACCCTGGATCGAGCGCTGGTCCGGCCACTTTCAGTGGAGGATCGACACCCTGGAGTGGCGCTCCGCCTTCCGCCTCACCCCGGAACAGGAGTTTTTCCGCATCCATTGGCCCGACTATGAGCGAGGTCTGCTCCTCGACCGCTTCGTCGCCCCCGGGGAGCTGGTCTACTCGCCCCAAATGGGCCAAATGGCCTACCAGCGCCGAGAGATTCTCGGGGCTTCCGATTCCGCCCTCGGTCGCCGCGTGTTTCTGACATACCTGATGCCCCTGGCCCCGGAACTTGGCGGGACTTTCACAAGGGATATACATTTTTCCGCCACTACCACCCGCGCCATCCGCTTAACCGTGGCCCGGACCTTCGATACCGACCTCCGCATCTCGGAAGTCCGCTTCTACTCGGGTGACCGCGAAATCCCCCGCAAGCCCGGCTGGCGCATCACCGCTTCGGACAACCCCTGGGAAGCCCCCCTTGCCTTCGATAATTCAGCGACTTCCTTCTGGACGTCGGGGGATCGCATGCGCGAAGGCATGTGGCTGCAGGCGGATTTCGGGGAGCCTGCGACCGTTGATCGGATCGTGGTGGAGCAGAATCTCGACCAGCGCTGGATGTCTCTGCAACCTTCGTTTCCCCAGGGTGACGGCTGGGTCGTCCACCGTTCACATTACGCACCTCTCCAGGCACTCCGCCACGCCAGCCATCGAATGGAAGCGCACGACGAGTTCTGGCGCCTCGGGATCCGCTGGATTCTGATACCTGACAGTTACTACGGGGCAGTCGATATCCGGGACCACGCAGCTGAATGGGGCGTCGTGCAGGCAGCCATGGCAAACGACTTTCGCCTGTGGAAACTCCTGCCGCCGCAATAGTCCCGGTTTGAAGGAGCAGGGAGCTGACGGAAACAAATTAGTTCCTGCCCCGAGTGACCGAATTCGAACGCTACAGTAGGGCTGGCAGGGCTACTCGTCGGCTGCTAACCTGAAGGACTCAGGTACCGTCTATTCTTATTCGCAGATTCGCCGCTGTTCCTGCTCTTCTGCTGGCATGTGTCGTGCCCTTCCGCGCGAGTGCCCAGCAGTATGCCTTTCAGTACTTTGGCACCGAGCAGGGCCTTAGCAATCTGGCCGTTAAATCCCTGTTTCAGGACCGTACGGGCTTCATCTGGGTGGTAACCGAAAATGGCCTGTTCCGGTACGAAGGGATTCGCTTCCGCGAGTTCTCACCGGAGCAGGGTCTGCCTTCCAGCATTACCGCCTCTATGGGGGAAGCGCCGGATGGCACGGTCCTCATCGGGAACCAGTCCGGCCTGTTCCGCCTGCGGGGCGAGCGCTTTGAAAAGGTGCCGCTCCCGGCAGGGACGAAGGTCAACGGCTACAACGGCGTGATCCTGGCCGGTAAACGCACCTGGATCGCCACCGACGCAGGTTTGCTGGAAGCTACTTCGGAACCGAGTGGCAACCTGACCCTGGTGGCAGGCCCGAAGGCTCCAGGGGAAGGTCAGGTCGACGCCCAGAGTGTCTTCGTAGATGGCCAGACACTGGCCTGGGGCTGTGGCACGGACCTCTGTGTGATGGGGCCCGGAGGCGTGAAGGTTTATGGTTCCGGTGAAGGTCTGCTGAAGGATCGGGTTGGAGCGATTATTCGTGACAATCAGGGTGGATTGTGGGTCCAGCAAAATCGGCGGCTCTTCCTGATGCCTGCGGGCGCAAACCGGTTCGTTGAAGCCGATCCGACGCTACCGCCCGCCGGGCCCGGCAGCAGTCCGGAAGTAGATACGGACGGCAGACTGCTGGTCGCCACAACAGAGGGTCTCGCCATCTGGCAGGACGGCAAGTTCACCGTGGCGGGTCGCTCCGCCGGAATCCTGCCCCCGGTGTATTCAGTACTCCAGGATCGGGAGGGCTCAGTCTGGCTGGGGCTTGCCGGCCGAGGTCTGGCACGCTGGCTGGGCTACGGCGAGTGGGAGAGCTTCACTGCCCAAAGCGGCCTGACCGGCGAAACCATTTATGAAATTCTGCCAACCGGCAACGGTTCCGTTTGGGTCGGCACGGAAAATGGCTTATTCAAGGGCACTCAAAAGGGACGCAGCTGGGCATGGGCCCTGCAGAAGAACGTCGGGAAAACACCCGTCCACGCCGTCCGCAAGGACAGCAACGGCCAGTTGTGGCTCGGGACGGACGGAAAAGGTGCCGGGCGCTTTGACCCCGCCACGGGAGCCGTCCGATGGCTGGGTACAGCCGAAGGTCTGGGGGGAATGTCTCCCTACTCGATCCTCATTGACCGCCACCAGACGGTATGGGCCGGAACGGAAAAAGGGATCTTCCTCATGGTTTCCGGCAGCAGCCGGTTTGAGCGCGCCGAACCCGCTTCAAAGGTCCGCTGCTGGACGCTCCTTGAAGCCCCTAATGGCGATATATGGGCGGGTACTGGGGAGGGGCTCTGGCAGTTTAATGGCACCACCTGGAAACGCTTCGGCGTGAGTGATGGCCTGAAAAGCAACTCCATTATCGCGCTGGCGGCAGGGATGTCCGGCGAGATCTGGATCGGGTACCGGCTCACTGGCATCATCACACGGCTAACCCAAAAAGACGGCAACGCCTCGTTTGTAAACTACGATCCGCCCCAGGGCAAGCAGGCCAACATTACTTATTTCCTCGAATTCGACCAAAAGGGAAATCTGTGGGCCGGAACCAACCTTGGCGTCCTTGTCCATGGCCCGACAGCTACCCATTGGGACCGTTACGACCACAGGGACGGTCTCATTTGGGATGACACGGATTTGCACTCTTTCGCGGCCGAACCCGATGGCCATGTCTGGATTGGGACCTCCGGCGGCCTGTCGCGGTTCATCCGCCGGGCCTCGCTGGTGCGTCCAGACCCGCCCCGCACCGTTTACACGAGCGCCGTGTACGGCCAAACTGTCCTTGATCTCAACGAGGCGGCTGACCTGCCTTATAACGGAGATCCGCTGGAGATCCGCTTCTCGGCGTTGCGCTTCGGCCACGACCGCGATGTCTCTTTCAGTTATCGCCTGTCGCCGCTGGACAAGCAATGGCGGGAGACGTCGGAACGGATCTTGCAGATTGCAGCGATCCAACCGGGAGAATATACGCTGGAGATTGCGGCCAGAGAGGCAGCCGGGGCCAAACTGGGCGAGCTTGCCACTCTGCGGTTTCGCATTCGTCCGCCCTGGTGGCGAACCTATTGGTTCATTCTCAGCTGTCTCTCGGCTTCGTGCCTGCTGATGTTCCTGTTCGTCCGGCAGGGGACGCGGCGCCAGCAGGAGATACGCAGGTCTCTGGAGGCAGCGGTGGCGGAGCGGACCCGCGAACTGGCCCATCAATACCGTCATGACGTCCTGACAGGCCTGCCGAATCGCCTGCTGTTTGGGGAACAGCTCAACAGAGAGCTTCGAATTGCAGGCAGCGAGAACGCCCGTGTCGCCGTGCTGTTCATCGATCTCGACCGTTTTAAGCGCATCAATGACACCTGGGGCCACCAGGTGGGCGACAACTTCCTCCGCCAGATCTCAGAGCGGCTCTCCAGCGGGTTGCGACCGGGGGAAATGATTGCGCGCATCGGCGGCGATGAGTTCATTGTTCTGATTCCCGACCTGCAGAGCCGTGAGAGCGCGGCCGCGAGAGGCCAGGCTCTGCTGAACACGCTGCAGGCCCCGATCCGGATTGAAGACAATAACGTGTTCGCCACCATGAGCATTGGTGTCGCCACCTACCCGGACGACGCGCTGCAGCCCGACAGTCTGATGGCCGCCGCAGATGCCGCCATGTACAAGGCCAAGGCGGTCGGCAAGAACCAGGTTCAACTGTTCGAGTCGGGCATGATGGAAGTCGCCTCGCGCTCCCACAACATCGAAGACAAGCTGCGTGAAGCGCTTGGCAACAATGGCTTCCGGCTTCATTACCAGCCGCAATACACCATCGACGGCCAGCTTACCGGCTTTGAAGCTCTGCTGCGTATTGACGGCGCGGAGCGAGAGCTGCCTCCCGGCGAATTCATCCCGATTGCCGAGAAAAGTGGGCTCATCGTGGAGATTGGTACCTGGGTCCTCCTGGAGGCGTGCCGTCAGATGCGCGTCTGGAATACCGCCGGCTATCCGGAAGCCTGCATTTCCGTGAATATCTCGGTGATGCAGCTGGCTCATGCAGGCTTTGAGCAGTTTGTCCTGGATGTTCTGGAAGAGACCGGCCTCGACCCGTCGCGGCTGGAACTGGAACTTACCGAAACGACCCTGGTGAAGGATCCGGGAAATTCAGCCAGCGTCCTCAATCGTCTGCGAAAAAAGGGCATTCTGATTGCACTCGATGACTTCGGCACGGGCTATTCGCCGATGCAGTATCTACACCAGTTGCCGGTCGATATCGTTAAGATCGATCAGGTGTTTGTTCGCGACCTGGACGACATCCCGAGCAGCCAGCCTCTGGTGGAAGGCATGGTGAAGCTGGCCCGGTGCCTCAATCTGCAGGTGGTGGCCGAGGGCGTGGACACCGAGGCACAGTTCGAGATCCTGCGGCAGGCAGGCGTCGGCAAGGCACAGGGCAATCTGTTCTCCGTGCCGGTAACTCCCGCCGAAGCGATCCGGCTGCTGCAGGCGAGAACCGCAGACGGGGCTCGCGCCCTGCATCTGACATAGCAGTTTTTACAACTGTTTTACAACTCGCAAACCCAATGCCCCCGAAACAGGCGCAGAATGAAGCTATTCCGGCGCCAACCACTGCCGAACCAGGGGGTCTGGCACCGCTCAGAAAGAGGGCACTACCGTACAGGGGCGGTTCTGCCCTCTTTCTATTTTTGCTATCCTGCCTGCATGATCCGTCGCCTCCTTCTATTTGTTGTCTTGTCGATTCCGATGTTTGCCGCCGACGTCACCGGCACCTGGCATGTGGAGGTGAAGACCGATGCGGGCAGCGGCAGCCCAACCTTCGTACTGAAGCAGGACGGCGACAAGATCACCGGCAGCTACTCGGGCCAGCTGGGTGAGGCTAAGGTCACCGGCACCGTCAAAGGCGACGAGGTGACGTTCGGCTTCGATATGGGAGGTGCCGCAGTAGTGTACGTGGGCAAAGTGGACGCCGCCGGCAAGAAAATGACTGGCGAAGTGGATCTGGCCGGGCAGGCTTCCGGGACGTTCACCGGGGAGAAGAAGTGATGAGCGGCCTGGGACGCAGAACATTCGTTGGGGCGGCGTTTGCGGCTACAGCTGCGGCGTCGGTGATGACCGAAAAGGACAAGCTGGATCGCATCGCTTCAAATTCGTGGCCGATTCGGCACATCTTTAAGGGCTGGCCGAACGTGAAGACGGCGACCATGACGTTCGACTCGAAGATGTCGACGGACATGAAGAAAAAGTACGGGGAGATCACCATGCTCGACTTCCCGCAGTTCACGAAGGACAAGTTTCCGGGCGTGACGAAGATGGATATCTTCTCCGGGCTGTTTGGCGACGTGAGCGACCCGTCGATGTTCCAGGATCAGACGGGAATGTTCGACGGGGCATCAAGGACGACTCGCGAGTTTCAGCCACGCAGTGCTTCGGGGCGCAAGTGGCTGGACAAGATGGCGTCCACGATGGTGAAGACGGGGACGAGTTGCCAGCACATTTCGAATAACGCGCCGCTGGATATTTGTGAGCTGGATCCGGCTTTGAGAAAACGCGGCGTGGCGGTGGCCAAAGAATGGATCGACGCGGGCAATATTCTGGGGGCGAAGTCGATGCGCGTGAACAGCGGCGGGCCGCGTATCGTGCCTGCGGCAGGACCGGATCCGAAGACCGGGTACCCGAAGAACGACGCCATTGTGAAGTACCTCGGGAACTGCATCGAGAGCTTCAAGGAAATGGCGGATTACGGCGGCAAAAAGGGCGTGCGGGTGACCCTTGAAAACCACTGGGGCCTGACGGCGAGTCCGACCAACATCCGGACGATCATCGACGAAGTGAATCACGAGTACTGCGAAGCTTCACCGGACTTCTGCAACTGGGAACACGAGTATCTGCTGTACAACGGGCTGAAGGAACTGGCACCCTATTCGCACACCAACGTCCATGCGAAGTACTGGGACCGCTGGGGCGAGAACAACGACATTCGCCGGTCCGTAAAGATCATGCTGGCGGCGGACTTCCGGGGAACATTCGCCCTGGAGTATGAGGCCGGGCCGTGGGACGGCGTGGAAGGCTCTCAGTACATCTTTAAGGAAGTTCTGGCTGGGTTAGGTTAAGTTTCGAGTGCTTCCTGCCGAACAGGAAGTAGATCACCAGGCCGATGGCCAGCCAGACGAAGAAGCGGAGCCAGGTTTCGAGCGGTAAAGCAAGCATCAGGGTCAGGCAGAAGACAATCGACGCAATCGGCAGCCAGGGGCAGAGCGGGACGCGGAAGCCGCGTTTGCGCTCGGGCTGGGTTTTGCGCATCACCAAAACGCCGACCGAAACCACGATAAAAGCGAACAGGGTGCCGATGTTGGAGAGATCGGCGAACGTTCCGATGTCCCAGACGCCGGCGGGGATGCCGACTACCAGGCCGGCGATCCAGGTGGAGATATGGGGCGTGCGGAACGTCGGGTGAACCTTCGAGAAAGCCTTCGGTAAAAGGCCGTCACGAGACATGGAGAACCAGACGCGGGCCTGGCCGAACTGGAAAACCATCAGGGATGAGATCATTCCTACTAAAGCGCCGACATTGACCCAGCCTCTGATTTTGTTCATGCCCAAAGCCTTCAGGGCATCGGCCACGGGGGCGGCTCCGGTGAGGGTCCGCCAGTCGGCTATGCCGGTCAGGACCAAGGCAACAGCAACGTACAAGACAGCACAAATCAACAGAGTGGCGATGATGCCGATGGGCAGGTCGCGCTGGGGATTTCTGCACTCTTCGGCGGCGGTGGAGACCGAATCGAAGCCAATGTAGGTGAAGAAGACGATGGCCGCGCCGGTGAGCATACCGGGGTAGCCGTTCGGCATGAAGGGAATCCAGTTCGAGGTCTTGACGGCGTGCCCGGCTCCGATGACAAAGATCAGGATGGCCGCCACCTTGATGAGGACCATCGCATTGTTCGTACTGGCGCTTTCGCGTACGCCCCTCACCAGGACCCAGGTGAGGAGCATGAGTATCAGGAGGGCAGGAAGGTTAAAGACCGTTCCAGTGAAAGCTCCTCCGGCGATTGGTGGCCCGGAAATGGCATAGGGCAAGTGGAGGCCGAACATACCCTCCAGCAAATCCTTCAAATAGGCCGAGAAGCCTACGGCCACCGCCATGTTGGAGACGGCGTATTCGAGGATGAGGTCCCAGCCGATGATCCACGCGAAGATTTCTCCGAGCGTCGCATAGGCGTAGGTATACGCGCTCCCGGCGATCGGAATCATGGAGGCAAGTTCGGCATAGCAAAGTGCCGCGAAACTGCACACGAAAGCCGTCACGAGGAACGACAGAGAAATGGCAGGACCGGCACCCTGACGCCCGATGGTGGAGACGGCGTCGCCACCGTTCAGGATCAGATCCAGGATCGGCGCGTTCAGGATGGACTTGAACTGCAGAGCCTGGCCGGCCGCAGCGGTCCCGGTAAGGATGAAGATGCCGGAGCCGATGACGGCCCCGACGCCAAAAGCTGTGAGGCTCCACGGACCCAGCGTTCGGTGCAACCGATGGTCGTCGTGTTCCGACGACTTGATCAGAGCATCGATGCTGTGGGTCCGGAGGAGCCTCTTCACGGTTGGCCGGTTATCGGGCAGGCCTAACGCTTACGCGTCTGGCCCTTGGACATGATCTTGACTTTTTTCTTCATTGAGCCGCGGGCTACCGAGGCGGGACGCTTGGCCTTGGGGGCGGCTTCCTTGCGCGCGGCGCGCTTGGCTGTCTTGCGTTCTTCTTTGTTTTCAATGTTGCTGGTGATCATCTTTATTATTCGTCTCTATTTCAGACCGGCGTACTTCTCGATCAGTTTTTTCATCCCGTGGCGCTGGAAGATGACGACGATTTTGGCGTCGTCCCCATCACCTTCACGGCGGACAATAGTGCCCTTGCCGTATTTGGGGTGCTCTACTACTGTACCTGTTTGATTCTGTCGTTTGCCAGTTGGGGCCAGAGGACGGAACTGGGCGGCCGTTGGCGGACGCGGCGGAAGGCCGGTTTGGGCCGCAAAAGTGGGCCGAA
>RGPS01000019.1 GCA_010084195.1 Terriglobia bacterium | reverse complement strand
TCTGGACCGGATCACGACGCAGGCGCTGGGAAGCCGGCGGTTTGAGGTGACGTTTTCGGGCGCGGGCGGCCATAGCTGGAGTGATTATGGTGCCGGGAATCCGGTGCACGCGCTGGCTCGGGCGATGGCGGCATTCGTAGACACCCGAGCACCGGACCCTCGCGCGGTGCCGAAGGTATCCATTAATGTGGGGATCCTGGAGGGCGGGACGGGGATAAACGCCATTCCGGCCGGGGCGCGGGCGAAGGTGGACATCCGGTCAGAGAGTAACGAGCTGATGGAGGAGCAGATTACGGCCCTCCGCATTGCGGTGCTGAAGGCGGAGGATGTGGAGAATGTGCGGGCGCTGGGCGGGTCTCGGGTAACAGCGAAGATTCGGGAGATTGGGAACCGCCCGGCGGCCCGGCTGCCGGAGTCGGCCACCCTGCTGGCTGCGGTTCGGGCTGCGGATGCACATTTGGGGATTCGGGCCAGGCTGGACTGCTCGTCCACGGATGCGAATATTCCGCTTTCGATGGGGATGGAGGCGCTTTCGATTGGCGCAGGCGGGCAAGGCGGCGGGGCGCATACGACGTCGGAATGGTACAACCCGGATGGCCGGGATTTGGGCCTGAAGAGGATTCTGCTGACGGCGGCGATGATGTTGCGGGAGTCAGAAGAGGTATGAAACAGCGAAGGGCAGAGCTGGCAATGGTCGCGGTGACGATTGTCTGGGGTTCGACATTCGTGCTTATTAAGGAAGCGCTGGCGGACATTTCGACGATCCTGTTTCTGGCGTTGCGGTTTTCTTTGGCTGCAATTGTGCTGTGGTTCATCTATCAAAAAGCGGTCAGGACGAGGTCTGCGGGGTGGAAGACACTGGGACCAGGAGCGCTGACGGGGGTGCTGCTTTTTTCCGCATATGCGTTCCAGACGGCGGGCCTGAAGTTAACGACGCCCTCGAAATCGGCGTTCATTACGGGGCTATCGATCCCGATGGTACCTTTGGCGAGTTCGCTCGTCTACAGGGTTAAGCCGCGCCTGATGGAAGTGGTGGGGATTCTGATCGCGTCGTTCGGGATGGGGTTGATGACGTTACCGGCGGCTGGATTGGGGATCAACCTGGGCGACGTTTTGAGTCTTTTGTGTGCGGTGACGTTTGCTTTGCATCTGGTAGTGGTGAGTCACTACACGCCGATAATCGGATTCGAATCGGTTTCCGTATTGCAGGTTGTGGTGGCGGCGGGGTTGGGCCTGATGGTGTTTCCGGTAGCGGAGAGGGCAGTTTTTCACCCGAACATGGCGGTAGTAGCAGCGGTGGCGGTGACGGGACTTTTCGCCACAGCGTTTGCCTTTACAACCATGACCTGGGCCCAGCAGTATACGACAGCTACAAGGACGGCGCTGATTTGCGCTCTGGAACCGGTGGTGGCGTGGCTAATGTCCTGGTGGTTAACGGGAGAGACCATGCCGGTTCGGGGCCAGCTTGGAGCCGGGCTGATTCTTGGCGGCATAGTACTGGTGGAATTGAAGCGCCCGGTGAGTTCCGAAACCGGCGGCGAAGCAGCAACATCAATGTAAATTAGAGGGTCCGCCTGCGTTGTATCATCAGAAGCAGCCGGAGCCTGATTCAAGGAGTTAGACAAAACAAAATGAGTTTCTTCGAAAAGATGCGTGGACAGAAGCTCCTGTCCTTTTCTCTGATCCTTCTTACGCTGACGATCGGGGTCCTGATTGGGACTGTGATCCAGACGGGGACGCGGGCGGCAGGCCAGGCGGCCGCGCCAGGTGCGACACCGCTGACGATTCCGAGTCCGGTGCAGATGCAAAACGAATTTACGAAGATTGCGCGGAAGCTGGAACCGGCGGTTGTGAACATCTCGACCGAGTACATTCCGAAGGCTGCGGCGCGGGCCGAGAAAGCGATTCCGCGCGGCGGACGCCGGCAGCAGGTTCAGCCGGACGATGAAGACGAGCAGAATATGCCGCAGTTCCTGCAGCGCTTCTTCGGCAATGGTGGCGGTGGCGGTGGGTTCCAGATGCCGGAACAGGACGTTCCGAGTTCGGGCGTCGGTTCAGGCGTAGTGGTGGATCCGAATGGCTACATCATTACGAATAACCATGTGGTGGAGAAGTCGACGAAGCTGAAGGTTCGCTTCATGAATGATCCGACGGACTATATTGCTACCGTGATTGGCACCGATAAGGACACGGACCTTGCGGTGATCCACGTGGACCGCAAGGGTCTGCCGTATGCGAAGATTGGCAACTCGGATGCGATTCAGGTGGGTGACTGGGCGGTGGCGATTGGTTCGCCGTTTGGTTTCCAAGCGACCGTTACTGCGGGTATTGTGAGCGCTCTGGCACGGGATATTCCGGGCGACGCGACTTCGTTCCAGCATTTCATCCAGACGGATGCGGCGATTAACCCCGGGAACAGCGGCGGTCCGCTGTTGAACATCAATGGCGATGTAGTGGGGATCAATACCATGATCGCCAGCCGCAGCGGCGGCAACCAGGGTATCGGGTTTGCGTTGCCGATTAACACGGCGGTTAAGGTCTACAACGACATCATCAAGCAGGGCCATGTGACGCGGGGTTCGATTGGCATTCACTTCGATGCGAACCCGAATAATGGGGATCTGTTGAAGGTATACGGTGCGGATCACGGGGTGTTCGTTCGCCAGCTGGAAGCGGGCGGACCGGCGGAGAAGGCTGGTATTAAGGTTGAGGACATCATCACGGATATCAGCGGGAAGCAGATCCGGAAGGGTCAGGACCTGATTGATATTGTGGCGGAAACGCCGGTGGGAACTTCGCTGAAGGTCGGGATCATTCGCGACAAGGCGGCCAGAACCCTGAACGTGACGGTGGGAGATCGTGCGCAGATTTTTGCTTCGCTCTATGGCGGCAAGAAGGCGACGCCTGAGGGGGATTCGGCAGCGGAGGCGACTTCGGTTCGCTTCGGAATCTCGATCCAGCCGTTGCGACCGACAGATCGCGACCGGGCGAACTATAAGGGCGATGGCGTGCTGATCCAGGATGTGGAGCAAGGTTCGTTTGCCGATGACATTGGTCTGGCGAAGAACGACATCATTGTGAAGCTGAACCGGCAGGCGGTGATTGCTCCTGAGGATGTGAAGAAGATCCAGACGGGGCTGAAGCCGGGTGATCCGGTGGCGTTCCAGGTGATTCGACCGGTCCGTGGCGCGCGGGGTGCGGGTGAGCCGCAGACACTGTTCCTTTCGGGTAAGGTTCCGGAAGGTAATCAGTAGACCTGGTAGTCAGACGATACAATGGACGGGGACAGGCAACTGTCCCCGTCTTTTTTTGTGCGCATGAAACCTCAACACGTGCTGATTTTTCTGATGGCTTTCACGCTGACGTTTTTTAGTCTGGCGGGGAGCGGCTTTGGTGCCGTGCCGCAGACAAAAAAGCCTGCGCCGGAGAAAGCTGCTTCTACGAAAACCGCGGCGAAGGTGGTGGCGGGAAAGGCCACGCCAAAATCAACAAAGTCAGGTACGGAGAAAGTTGCGGCGCGCAAGGGTGGCAAGGCTCCGGTGAAACCCGCTCCGTTCCGCAGCAGGCAGTTGCAACCCACGCAGGACCGGTATCGGGAAATCCAGCAGGCTCTGGCGGAGAAGGGTTTTTTGAAATCCGAACCGACGGGGATTTGGGGGCCTGAGTCGATTGACGCACTGAAGGAGTTTCAGGGCGCGCAGAATATTTCGGTTTCAGGGAAGCTGAACTCCCGTTCGATTATTGGGCTGGGCCTGGGGCCGAAAACCGCCGGACCGCTGGTGTTGCCCCCGCCCGAGCCATCATCCGTTCGTCCACAATAGGCAAGACCTCAAATTACAAATCACATGTCAGAAATAAGTTTCAACCTTGGCCAGGGCTATACACGGCAGGAAATTCACGACAGAGTTGGCGGCCCGTTGCAGGGAATGCTGCCGACGGTGGAAGGGAAGGTCGTTTGCTGCTGCGTGACGCGCGACCCCGGGAAAGAGGATACGCCGAAGCTGATGATTGGTGATTTTGCGCATCAGTATCCGGCGGCTCGGCAGTGGGCTGCGGTGAAGCAGGCAGTGCCGCTGTTTCTGAAGCGGCAGCCGAACAGCTGGGAGTATATGGGTGATTTCCGGGTGGCGGAAGCGAGTGCGGGGGACGACCCGAAGGTGCGGATCGTACTGCATTTGGAAGCTGTAACAGCAGTTACAGCTGGCTAAGGCCTCCATCGACGGCCACCAGTTGTCCGGTTGTGAAGCGGGTGGATTTCAGGAAGAACAGGACGGCTTCGGCGACCTCTTCGCCGGTACCTTCGCGGCGGGCGGGCGTGGCTTTGATAAGGCGCTCGATGCGGGCGTCGGATTTATCGAAGGGGATGACGCCGGGAGCTACGGAGTTCACGGCTATGTGCGGGGCCCAAGCCTTCGCCAGGGCTTTGGTGAGCATAATGACTCCGGCCTTGGAAGCGCAATAGTGGGCGTGGCGTGCCCAGGGGCGGAGACCGCCTAACGAACTGATGTTCACGATGTGGCCGCCTTCGCGGGACAGCATGATGCGGGCGGCGGCCTGGGCGCAGAAGAAGGTCGCTTTCAGGTTGACAGAGTGGATGTGATCCCAATCGGCTTCTTCTATGGTTAGCGGATCGAATTGGGTGAAGCGGGCCGCGTTGTTGACGAGGGCGTCCAGAGTTCCGAAATGGGTGGCGACCTGGTCGAACATGGCGCGGATTTCGGGGATGCTTTCGAGATTGGCCCGGAAAAGGGGCGCGCCCCCGCATTCGTCGGCGGTTTGGCGGGCTTCCGCTTCCGAGCATCCGTAGTGGATCGCTACTTTTGCGCCTTCGGCGGCGAGGGCAAGGGCGATAGACCGCCCGATGCGACGGGCTCCACCGGTAACGAGGACAACTTTTCCTTCAAGAGTCATATGGCGTGGGTGACGGCTTCGGAATCGTCTTCTTGCGTGACGGGTGGTTCCGGGATTTTTCCGCTCAGGTTCATCCATGTCCAGAATATGGCAGTGGTGGATGAGATGGCACCGGCCCAGGCCCCGATGGTTCGGGGGCTATAGACGGTGGAGGCGGCACCGGCGGCCATCATGGAGAGCATCATAGTGGACCAGGTGAGGGATTCGAGGGTGGCGAAGATGCGGCCCCGGAAACGATCTTCGACGTGGTGCATGAGCTGGGAGACATTCAGGACGGAACTGATGGCCACCGCCGCGCGGGAGATGGCGATGAAGACGCAGGCCCAGGCCATGGTCGGCATCTGGCTGAAGAGGATGTACGCGCCTCCGTGGATGACGTAGACGATGGCTACCGTGGTTTTGTACTGGCGGAAACTGAGGCGGGGGCCTAACCAGTAGGCGATAGCGCCGCCGATGAGCAGGCCGATGCCAGCGCAACCCCAGATGATCCCGATGCCCATGGCACCGGAGAAAAAGACCTTTTCACCGAAGAGGCTGAAGAGGATCTGGGCGGCACCGCCGCCGCTGGCCCAGCCGACGCTGATCATGGCGATGGCGGCGAAGAGCGGGACGGACTTGAGGTAGCGGAGACCGTCGAGGTATTCGCGCACCCCGCCCACGGCCTTTTTCAGGGAGGCGACGGGGCGGAAGCCTTCGGGGCGGCTGAGGCGGGAGACGAACCAGGCGGAGACGAGGAACGAGAGCGCGTTGCAGGTGAACGCGATCCGGTAGCCGGACTGGACGCCGACGGCACCCAGAAAAGCGCCGAGGGTGAGACTGGCCCAGGCGGTGGTCTGGGTCATGGTGTTGGCGGTGTGGAGTTCTCCGGGCGTGGCGATGGACGGGAGGATGGAGGAGCGTCCGCTGGTGAAGAAGGGCGAGGCAAACATGAGCATCGCGCTGAGGGCGAAGAGCAGCCAGTTGTCGCGATGGGTGAGGCAGAAGATGAAGCAGAGGGCGATGACGGCGCGGACGAGGTCGCTGGCGATCATGACTTTGCGGCGGTCCATGCGGTCGAGCAGGACACCGGCGACGGGACCGGCGATGAGCATCGGGACGGCGCGCGCCAGGAAGACTCCGGTGACGACGAGGCCGGGGTGGTCATGTTCCATGGCGAGGCTCATGACGGCGATGTTGTTGAAGTGGTCGCCGATTTCACTGATGATTTGCCCGGTCCAGACGGCTCGGTAGTTGCGGTTGTCGCGGAGGAGGCGGCCGAAGGCGGTCATCGGGGATGGGCCTTCGCAGAAGCGGGTAGGTGAGTTGGCCCCTTCCTTACGGTCGGGGTTCGGTACGGCTGAGGCGAAGAGGGGAACGATGCGGTCATCCGAAGCGCTCCGTTATGAAGACTCCGGTGAAGATGACGGCTCCGGCGGCCAGGGCTCCGGCTCCGAGGTGTTCATTGAGCAGGAGGACGGCGAGACCGCTGGCGAAGACGGGTTGCAGGTACTGGAAGGTGGCGATGCGCGAGGCCGGCATGCGGGCCAGCGCGTAGAGGTAGATGAGGTAACCGGCGACGGAGGACATCGCACCCATATAGAGCAGGCAGAGCCAGGCGGTGGTGGAGACTTTTGAAAAAACGAAGCCATTGGCGGCGAAGGGGAGGAGGGGGGAAAGAACGATGGCTCCTCCGACGTAGCCGACGAGGTTGACGGCGATGCCTCCCGAGAGCGGCTTGTAGCGCTTACCCCATGCGGTCATGCCGGCGAGAGCGAGAGCGCAGATCAGAACGTAGAAATCACCGAGCAAGGTGGCTTCAGCGTTGGAAGTGGTGGCAGAACCCCGGGCGCGCAGGCCCTGGAGCAGGACAACGCCTGTCATCGCGATGCCCATGCCGGTCGCTTTGAAAACTGTAATTTTTTCCATACCCATCAGGGCTGCGATAAGGAGGACCCAGAGGGGTGTGGTCGCCATGATCATGGAAGAGTGGACGACGGTGGTGCGCGACATGCCGAGGGTCCAGAAGACCTGATTGACGGTGATGCCGCCGAGGCCGAGCGTGGCGAGGAGGCGAAATTCGGCCCAGGTCAGGACGGGGGGACGTTTGCGAGCTTCCACCCAATAGATGGGGATGATGAGCAGGCCCGCGATCATGGTCCGAAGGCAAATGACCAGATTGGCCGGGATTTCCCGAAAGACCATTTTGGCCGCGATGTAATTGCCGCCCCAGATGAGCAGCATCAGCACGACGAGGTAGTAGACAACACCAGATGTTTTGGCCGACTGTGGATTCAACCGATTGTTTCCGTGCGCGTGGTTTCAGTACGTATCGTGACGTGATTCATGAAGTCATGGTCGATGGCGTAGCCGAAGCCAGGCTCGTCGCTTTTGGCAATGGTTCCGTTGGGAGTGATTTCGACTTCCGGCGCAATGATGTCGCGCGACCAATAGCGCTTGCTGGCGGATACGTCGCCAGGGAGGGTGAAGTTGGGCAGGGTGGCAAGCGCAATGTTGTGGGCACGACCGATACCGGCCTCCAGCATGCCGCCGCACCAGACGGGGATCTTGGCGGCCTGGCAAACATTGTGGAGTTTGATGGCTTCGGAGAAGCCTCCGACGCGGCCCAATTTGATATTGATGATGCGTCCGGCACCGAGGCGGAGAGCCTGCTCGGCATGGTGGGCGGAGCGAATGCACTCGTCAAGACAGATGGGGGTATCGAGCTTCGGCTGGAGCTGCGCGTGGTCAATGATGTCGTCGTGAGAGAGCGGCTGCTCGATCATCATCAGATAGAACTGATCGAGGGCTTTCAGGCGGGCGACGTCGGCCAGAGTGTAGGCGGAATTGGCGTCGGCCATGAGGCGGATGTTGGGAAACCGCTCTCGGACCTGGCGGATGACATCGACGTCCCAGCCCGGCTTGATCTTCATTTTGATGCGCTGGTAACCGGCGTTGAGTTCCAGTTCGATCTTGCCGAGGAGTTGCTCGACCGTGTCCTGAATGCCGATGGAGACGCCGCAAGGAATTTCTTCGCGGGCGCCGCCGCCGATTTCTTTCCAGAGGGGGTTGTTGTTGCGGCGCGCCTGGAGGTCCCAGACAGCAGCTTCCACGCCGCCGCGGGCCATGTTGTGGCCGCGAATGTGGCGGGTGAGAGGATCGACGTCAGTGGCTGCGGCGAGGGTTTTGCCGACGAGGCGCGGGGCGACGTAGTCGCGGGCGATCATCCAGGCGGATTGGGTCCACTCTTCGTTGTAGAAGGGGTTTTCACCGGCGGTGATTTCGCCCCAGCCGGAAAGGCCTTCGCTCTCGACTTCGACGATAACGATGTCACGTGCATAGGTGCGGCTGAAGCTGGTCTCAAAGAAGTGGACCAGGGGCATTTTCAGCTGGCGAAGGGTGATACGTTCAATTTTCATTCCGCAGTCTCCGAAAGCAGGTAGGCAGTGATACCGGGCGTGCGCTCGATTCCGGTGACGACGAGATCGTTGCGGAAAGCTTCTTCAAAACGTTCCGCGTTGGCTGCCTGAATGTCGCGGGCGCGAGAGGGGTCGTGGTGTTTGATCTCGCCGATGTTGTCGGGGTACTCGATGCGACCGACGACAGGGGGGCGTTCAATGTAGCCGCCACGAGTTTTGGCGTGGACGCGGGGGGAGTCGAGCCACCATTCGGCGGTGCAGCGGTCGGTGGGCAGACCGGCCTGCAGGTGGCTGGTGGTGGACCCGTACTGGTTGCGCACATGGCGGCGGACGACGGCTCCGAGTTTTTCGATGTTGAACCAGGCGTTCTTGAGTTCGAGGGGATCGAAGGTCCATTCGATGAGATTGATGCCTCGGGTGAGAGCATCTTCGCGTTGGTGGAGTTTGAGGCGGCGACCGATGCCGTAATCGCGATAGCCGGAGAGGACGCCGAGCATGTGGCTGTGGAGGTAGGGCAGTGAGACGCCGGGTTCGGCGCAGGGCTTCAGGCCGGGGATGGCGAGGCAGAACGCGACCATGCGATTGCCGTCAAAGGCACCGAAGAGTTGGCCTCCGACCTTCACGGCGACGACGAAGAGACGGAAGGGGAGCAGGTCTGCGTCGCCGAAGCCCCAGATGGTTTTCTGGAGGGCGACTGCTTCGCGGAATTCGGCTTCTGTTGTCAGTGATGCCAGGACTATTTTGGAAGGGTCTGCTTGGCTTCCTGCCATAACGCCTCCATTTCGTCGATTGAGGTGCCTTTGAGTTCCCTGCCCTGTTCGGTGAGTTTGTCTTCGATGTAGCCGAAGCGGGCGCGGAACTTGGTGTTGGTGCGGCGGAGCGCCTGCTCGGGATCCACTTTCACGAAGCGGGCAAGGTTGACGATGACGAAGAGCAGGTCGCCCAGTTCGTCTTCGATTTCAGATTTGTCGCCACCGGCTCGGGCGACGTCAAATTCGGCGAGTTCTTCGCGGAGTTTGTCGAGGACCTGCTCGGGGCCGGTCCAGTCGAAGCCGACGCCGGCGGCGCGGGAGGTGATCTGTTGGGCTTCGGCGAGAGACGGCAGGGCGCGGGGTACGGGGGAGAGCAGACCTTTGCGTTCGGCGGGTTTGTTTTTTCGCTCTTCGGCTTTGATCTCGTTCCAGCGTTTGAGGACGGCTTCGCCAGTTGTCGCCGTTTCTTTTTCTGATTCAACTCGGGCAAAGATATGGGGGTGCCTGCGAATCAGTTTTTCGTTGATGAAGTCGAGGGAGTCACCGATTTCAAAGCGCTGGTCTTCGGGCAGGTCTTTGGCCATTTCGGCATAGAAGACGGCCTGGAGGATGAAGTCGCCCAGTTCTTCACGGAGGTCGGCGAAGTCTTTGCGGTCAACGGCGTCGAGGACTTCGTAGGTTTCTTCGAGAGTGTATTTTTTGATGGATTCGAAGGTTTGTTCGCGATCCCAGGGGCAGCCGTCCGGGGCGCGGAGGCGGGCCATGATGTCAACCAGCCGCTGAAACCGTTGGCCTGCAGAGTTTGAGTCGGATTCCATACTTATTGGGGGGATAATTTCAAGGTTATCATTCTGGCGTTGGGTCGCCCTTAAGGTAGTGGCCTGGACCGATCCGATTACGGGTGCTTCTCGAGAAGCAGTTCGAGGAGGGCCGCTGGTCTTCGAAAGCTCGTGAGTTCCAGTGCCCGGATCGCGTCTGCGAAGTCAATCAGGCCGCGCTCGGCGGCGAGATCGAGGACTCCGAGCGTACCGGTAACGCGAAGGCCGCGCGTTTGGACCACCCGAGATCTGGTCCGCTCATCGATCAACAACATGTCTGCATGTATTGATAGCGCCAATGAAATCGCGGCAGCTTCGCCTTCATCGAGGCCAGCTACCGGTAAAATGTCGGGCGTCTCGTGGATTTCCAGCCATGCAGGAGGCGCCTGCATCCATGCCCTAACCGAGGGCGGCGCAAGAGGGTGTGAGAGTTCGATTCTTACCGCGTTCGGAATCACTACTCTTTCGAACAGACGGGGAAGAATGTCGACGCGTCCGATCTGGATTAAATAATTGAGTGGGCCCGTATCGGCGATGACCAGCCGCACGCAATCACAACCCCTGGTTTCTCAGGGCCTGGCGTTCCCGCTCAAAGTCTTCCAGCGTGTAGTCCTGAAAGATACCGTGAGCTTTGAGGAAAGCATCGAGTTCAACCCTTGCCAGCCCGAGCATCGTGCGCAGTTGCGGTTCGGTGATGTGACCGGCGCGGAGTTCCTCCAGCGCAAAGCCTTCCAGCGCGCGGCGGGGCAAATTGCCCCCCACCTCGGTTAGATGACTGGCAACTTCATCAGGGATGTCTACGGTCAACCGCACGCCATTCCAGCACAGAGGAAACGCGGGGGCTTGTCACGAAGCGGCGGCCCTGGCCCACGGCCCCGTTCGAGAGATGTAGAATTGTGAATGATGACGGACCTGTTTGAGAATAAGCCAGTTGAGGGCGATGAGGACGATTTCCAGCCCGAACTGCCGCCCGCAGATTTCGACTTTCTGGTTTACTCGCTGCGGCTTCAGGCGGAACTGAACCTTGGCCTCATTCCCATGGAAGACCGGCAGGAGCCGGATTTCGACCTGGCCCGGCATAACATCGACCTTCTCGCCATGTTGCAGGAAAAGACGAAGGGCAATCTGACGCTGGACGAACAGCAGGCGCTGGATAATTCGGTGGCTGAACTGCGCTTCCGGTTCGTGCAGCATGCCCAGCAAGCGAAAGCGGAATAGTCCGTTTCGGCGATGAAGCTGAAAGTTACCGTCCTGGGGTCAGGAACCAGCTCGGGTGTGCCCACTGTGGGGTGTTCGTGTGCAGTGTGTCATTCAACAGACCCTCGGGACAATCGTCTTCGCCCATCGATTTTGCTTCAGCACGGCAAGCACAACATTGTGATTGATACGACTCCGGATTTCCGCACACAGGTTTTGCGTGCGGGGATTGACCATCTGGACGCGCTGGTCTATACGCATGCACATGCCGACCACATACTGGGGCTGGATGACGTACGGCCATTCAACTACCGGCAGGGCGCACATATTCCGATGTACGTGTCAGCCCCGACCTTTGAGGTGATCAGCCGGATATTTGAATACGCGTTTTCTGAGAAGCCGCAGCCTTCGGCCGTTCCCCGACTGGCCGTGAACATTATTGACGAGGCACCGTTTGATGTGTTGGGACTGCCGTTCATTCCGATTCCGGTGATTCACGGCAGGATGCTGGTTTATGGATTTCGGATCGGGAAAATGGCTTATCTGACGGATCACAGCGAGTTGCCGGAGACCTCACTTGCGATGTTGCAGGGTCTGGATCTGCTGTTCCTGGACGCCTTACGGCACAAGCCACATCCAACACACTCCACGGTTGAGGCTTCGGTAGAGACGGCGCGCAGGCTGGGCGCGAAACGAACTTACTTTACCCATATGTGCCACGATTTGCCCCACGCGGAAACGGAAGCTGCGCTGCCTGCGGGTGTGTTTCTGGCGTACGACGGCCTGGTCGTTGAAGTAGAGGACCATAGCGCCGCATGAAGGTAACTCGTTCTCTGACAGCCGTCCCGCAAAGTGCGGGGACGGTGGTCACCATCGGCAACTTTGATGGCGTACATTTGGGGCATCAGGCGATTCTGCGACGGGTGATTGCGCGGTCGCGGGAATTGGGACTTGTGCCTGCGGTGCTGACCTTTGATCCGCACCCGGCGAAGGTTCTGGCACCGGCAAAGGCGCCGCTGTTGATCAACACGACGGCGCAGAAACTGCGGCGCCTGGAGCAGGCGGGGGTGGAAGAAGTTCTGCTGTTTCCATTTTCTGCGGAGTTTGCCGGGTTGAGTCCGGAGGAGTTTGCTGAGCGGGTGTTGCGGCAAACTCTGAACGCGAAGGTGGTGATGACGGGCGAGGATTTCCGCTTTGGGCATCGGCAGTCGGGCGACATTGCGAAGCTGCGGGAATTAGGGGTGCAGCTGGGGTTCGCAGTGGACGCCATCGCCGATATTGATGCGGGCATGCGCTCGACAGGACAGCGCATCAGCAGTACGGGGATTCGAACGCTGCTTGGCGAAGGTAAGGTTTCGCAGGCCTGCCGCCTGATGGGTGCGCCATTTGCGTTAGAGGGTCGGGTGGTAACGGGCTTCGGGATTGGCTCAAAGCAGACCGTGCCGACTTTGAATCTGGCGGCAGAAAACGAATTGTTGCCACGCCACGGGGTCTATGTGACGCGCACGCGGGCGAATGGAACCGGACCTTCTGTGCCCTCGATTACGAATGTGGGAATGCGGCCGACATTCGAGGGCGCTGCTGTTACGGTAGAGACATTTTTGCTGGGAGAGGCTCCGGCAGCGGCCCCGACGCGGCTCGAAGTGGAGTTCCTTTCGTGGGTTCGGGCGGAGCGCAAGTTCGCTTCGCCGGAGGCGCTGCGGAGTCAGATTTTGCGGGATGTGGGCAGCGCGCGACGCTTCCACCGCCGCTTTGCTGCGTCTGCATAAAATGCGCGTGGGATAATTGGAGTTTCATCCCTCGTATTCCAAATCCAGCAGTCATTAATTTTAGTCACAGGAGAACCTACATGAGCCTTTCCCCAGGCAAACTGAAGCATATGAACGCCCTCTCGAACGAGGCCGGCGTGATCGCCGCCGCGGCGATGGATCAGCGTGGCAGCCTACAGAAGGGCATTGCCGCCGCTAAGGGCATCCCGGAGTCTGAAGTCACGCCGAAGGAAATGGAAGACTTCAAGATTGTTGTGTCGCGCGTGCTGACGCCGCATGCCAGCGCAATCCTGCTGGATCCGGAATTTGGTCTGCCCGCAGCCGCCGCCCGTTCGGCAAACGCCGGCCTGTTGCTGGCCTATGAAGAAACCGGCTACGATGCCACCGACGAGCACCGCATGCCGGATCTGCTGCCCCACCTTTCCGTGAAGCGGATCAAGGAAATGGGCGCGGACGCTGTGAAGATTCTGCTGTATTACACCCCGTTCTCCCCGGCGGATGTGAATGACATCAAGCACGCCTTCATTGAGCGGATTGGCGCTGAGTGTGAAGCGTATGACATTCCGTTCTTCCTGGAATTTATCGGTTACGACGAAAACGGCAAGGGTGAAAAGAGCCTGGATTACGCGAAGAAGAAGCCGTCTGTGGTGAAGGGTTCGATGGCTGAATTCTCCAAGCCCCAGTACAAGGTGGACGTTCTGAAAGTGGAAGTGCCGATCAACCCCGCGTACGTGGAAGGCAGCGCGGCGTTTAAGGGCGGCGAGTTCGCTTACACGAAGGATGAAGCCCTGGCCCTCTTCCGGGATGCGGCCTCGGTGACCACGTTGCCGTTCATTTATTTGAGCGCCGGTGTGACGAACGAAGTCTTCATTGAAAACCTGAAGTATGCAGCCGAAAGCGGCACGGACTACTCGGGCGTTCTGTGTGGGCGCGCGACGTGGCTGGATGGTGTGAAGATCTTCGGCTCGCAGGGTGCGGAAGCGCTGGAAGCCTGGATGCTGGATCAGGGCGTGAAGAACATTGCTGCCGTGAACGAAGCGATCCAGGGTGCGAAGAGCTGGCGTCCGAAGGTCGGCGCGTAAGCTAACGAATAACAATCGGAACTGAGGAAGATGCCGTGCCGCCGACACTTAGTGTCACCGGCACGGCATTTCCTTTTTCCACGCCTGCGGGCAGTTGGGCGTTGATTTGCATCACGCCCACGGCTCCGGGGAGGGGCCCTGCGTAGAGCAGAGCCGCTGCGGCACTGCCCACGTTGAGCTGAACCGTAGCTGCAGGTACGGTGGAGAGCGAGGAATCCGCGACCTGGCCGGTCCTTTGCGGGAGCATGGTCTGGCCGTGCCCGGTGGCGAAGAGCACGATGACGGAACCGGGACTTACGGGGGCATCGTTGCTGTTGGGAACAAATGTGGGCCCAAAGACTCCGGTGAAAAGGCCTGGGGCGGTTGGGGCGAGCGGGAGCGTTGTGGAGGCCATCAGCGCGGTGCCGGAGCGGACCTGCAGGGTGGCTGTAGTGCCTTGCACCTCATAGGGAATCTGTAGGTTAATTTGGCCGCTTTGGGTGTAGAACAGGGGGGCGGCGAGGCCATTGACTGTGACGGAGATACTGCCGAGGGTGGTGGGGAGGCGGCCTTCCGAGAGAGATGCGGCGACACCCGTGGCGGGACCCAGATCCTCACCATAGAGGGCGATGACTGCGCCGGGTGCAACTGGACCTTCGGCGGCACTAAAGGCGTTGCGGACGGAGGAAATTCGGGGGCCGAGGGTTCGCAGGCGGAGCAGGTCGGGCAGGTTACTGCCGCCAAAAAAGTAGATATCTCCTGCGGCATAGACACCTTGGTGTCGGGACCGTGCGGTGGCCATGTTTGAGATGGCCGGACTGCTCCAGTTTCTGGTGGCGGGGTCAAACTCCCAGTAATCGTTGAGAAGGCCGGCGCTGCCGGCTCCGCCATAGACCACAAGGCGACGACGGGCTGCATCGAAGGCGAGGCCATTATGGGTGCGACCGGCAGGACGTGGAAAACCGCCCATTTCCTGCCAGACGTTGGTGGTGAGATCGAGGGCCCAGAGGTCATCGAGAGGGCAGGGGCCAAAGCCGCTGGCGCAGCCGCCGAAGAGGTACATGATGCCGCCGGTTTCATCAATGGCTGCGTGCTGGAGACAGCGCTTGAGGGGGCGACTGCCTCGCGGATTCAGGTCCTGCCACGAATTTGATTTCAGACTGAAGGCCCAGGTGTCGTCGAAACGGCCCTGCGTGGTGAAGCCGTGAGAGATGACCATACGCTCTGTTTTTGGGTCGTAGACGGCAGAGTGGCCGTAACGAGAGGAGGGTCCGGCACCGTCGGCGGCTAGTCTGATCCAGGCGTTGGTGGCGATGTCGTAGGCCCAGACGTCGGAAAAGAAGCCTCTGGCCTCGCCGGCAAAGGTGACAACGCGGCGGCGGACAGGATCGAAGACAAGGGTGTGGCCATGGCGAGGTGCGGGAGCGGTTCCCGTGGGCTGGAGTTGAGTCCACTGCTGATTGGTAAGGCTGAAGCTCCAAAGATCATTGCGATCTCCGCTGGAATCCTGGCCGCCGAAGGCCAGCAACTGGTTGCCGATTGGGTCGAAGGCCAGGGGCGAGTCAACGCGGCCGGTTGGGCCGGAGTTGACCGGAACTTTACTGAGCGAGAGTTGAGGCGTCTGCGCGACGAGGCAGCAGGCGAAGGTCAGGAGGAAGCTGGCGCGGATGAGCATACGGCATATACATCCCCACGCCCCGGCTATTATTCCCGCCTTAAGCGAATAATGATTTTGCCTTCGCCACCAGGCCTTTGCTGATGCGGTCGGTCAGGCTTCGGAAGGGATTGTCGATGGTCAGATAGGTCCGGGTGGAGCCACGTTGTGACGGAGCGATGCCGGTTTCGTTGACGCGCCGTTCGATCTCGGCGTCGCGTCTCGCGATTCAGGAGAAGAGGGATTTGGCCTTGGCTACCAAGCCTTTGGGGATGCGGTCGGTGAGGCTGCCGAAGGGGTTGTCGGTGGTGAGGTACGTCCATGTGGAGCCGCGCCGCGATGGATCGAGGCCTGTCACGTATTCGCACTCCGTATTTCATGGTTCAGGAGAACAGGGATTTTGCCTTCGCCACCAGGCCTTTACGGATTCGGTCGGTCAGGCTGCCGAAGGGATTATCGGTGGTGAGGTAGGTCCAGGTGGAGCCCCGCTGAGACGGGTCGAGGCCTGTTTCGCGGGCTTCCTCGATGCGGCGTTCGATCTCGGCGTCGAGGCCAGCCATCATCTCCTCATACATGCGGTGGACGAGGCGGAGGTATTCGTGGAGCGGATCGCGACCGCCCCAGGCTACCCACTGGATTCCCGAGCGGAGTTCGGTGACTTCGCTGAGGTGGTTCGACCATTCGTCGTCGATGGTGCGGAGAGAGACCATTCGTTCGAAGGGTGGGAGGTCGGAATGCAGGATCTCTTCGCGGCGGGTGGCAAGCATTTGGCGCTGGCCTTCGACGGAACTTTCGTATTTGCGGAGGAAGAGGCGGATTTCGAGGTTCTTACCCTCGACGACTCGCTGGACGCCTTCGGGCGTGGCGAGAGCCTGCATCTGGTCCGCCGGAATGAAGTGCTCGCCGCCGCTGAGGGCCTGGCCGTAGCGCTGCACGATGTCATCTTCGAGCGAGACGAAGAAGCGGGAGGTGCCAGGGTCGCCCTGTCGGCCGGCCCTGCCCCGGAGCTGAAAATCGATGCGACGGGCTTCGTGGCGGTTGGTGCCGATAACGTGGAGTCCGCCGAGTTCGGCGACTCCAGGGCCGAGGCAGATGTCGGTGCCCCGTCCGGCCATGTTGGTGGAGATGGTGACGGCCCCGCGCTCTCCGGCGTTAGCAATCAGCGTGGCTTCGCGCTCTTCGTCGCGGGCGTTGAGGACGTTGTGGGGCACGTCATTACCAGATATGCACCCTAACAGCCAGCTGAGGTGTTCGGATTCGGCAACGGAAGCGGTACCGACGAGGATGGGACGACCGGTGGCATGCACGGTTCGGATTTCTTCGAGGAGGGCGTAGTGTTTCTCGTTTTTGGTGCGGTAGACCGAGTCGGGATAGTCGACGCGGATCATGGGCCGATTGGGCGGGATGACCTCGACGGCCAGGTTGAAGATCTCGGCGAATTCGCTCGCCTGGGTGGCTGCGGTGCCGGTCATGCCGCAGAGATGTGAGTAGAGGGCGAGGAGGTTTTCGAGGGTAATGGAGCCGAAGATGCGGCCCTGTGATTTGACGGCGGCGGCTTCCTTTACTTCCACGGCAGTGTGGAGGCCGGCGGGCCAGCGACGGTCCTGCGCGATGCGGCCTTTGAATTCATCCACAGATTCGATTTGGCCGTCTTTGATGAGGTAGTCGATGTCGCGATGCAGGAGAGCGTGGGCATGGAGGGCGTCCTGCACGGTGGTGAGGGCTTCGAGGTTTTCTTCGGCGAAAAGGTTGCCGCAGCCGAGACGGGTTTCGGCGTGGTGAATGCCGTCGTCGGTGAGGGTGACGTTGCGCCCGTGCTCCTCGATTCGGTAGTCGAGACCTTTGGCGAATTCGCGGACCAGACGGTCGGCGCGGAGAACGAGGTCGCCTTCGGTTTCTTCACCTCCGGCGATGACGAGGGGGATGCGGGCTTCATCGATGAGGATGGAATCGGCCTCGTCGACGAGAGCTGCGGCGAAACCACGCTGGACACGGTCGTCAGGATGGAGCGCGACCTGGTCGCGGAGATGGTCGAAGCCGATTTCGTTGGCAGTGGCGTAGGTGATGTCGCAGGCGTAGGCGGCGCGGCGGGCTTCGGGGGAGAGACCCTGGCGAATGCTACCGCAAGTGAGGCCGAGGAGGCGGTAGACGGGGCCCATCCATTCGGCATCTCGGGTGGCGAGATAGTCGTTGACGGTCATCACGTGTAAACCCTGTCTGGATCGGGCGAGCCAGAGGACAGCGGGGACAGCTGTAAGGGTCTTGCCCTCGCCGGTTTGCATCTCTGCAATACTGCCGCGGCAGAGGGCGAGAGCGCCGCGGAGCTGGACATCGAACATTCGCTGGCCCAGTGTGCGTTCGGCCGCAACGGCGGCCAGGGCGATGACAGTTTCAACGTCGGGGGCGGTGTTATAGGCCTGCCGGAGGTCCGGATTGGAGAGATTGGTGCATTCGGCGCGCATCTGATTGATGCGGGTCAGGGAAATACCATCCGCGTCACGGCGCGGAAAAAGAGCTTTAAAAAAACGGTTCATGTGTCCTCTGGCCCAGGGGTATGGGCATATTACGGGCAGACCAGTTGCATCCCGCTGGATTACGGCTGCCAGACGGGGGGTGGAGGAGGGGGAGTACGGCGGCGAGTTCGGGCAGTTCGGCGACGGCTGGTGCAGGAACGACCTCGCGCCACTTGAGACGGGTGGAGGTGCGGGCGAGCCGCTGTTCGATACGTGCCGACTCCCGAACGACGGGGACGGCGACGAGTTGCTGCATCGCCATCAGGAGGAAGGCGGCGGCTACAACTTTCGAAAGCAGACGGCGGGGGCGCACTGGAATTCAGTATAGATCAGGCGCGGGGCGGGGTTAGTGCGTAAAGCCACCGACGGTTGCGAGAAAGATGACCGAGAAGGCGACTTCGGCCCAGCCGATTTGTTTGAGATTCAGGATTTTCCGGGGGCGGGCGGCGAACCAGAACGCTCGACCGATGACGGGAAGGAAGCCAAGCGCAGCGGGTGGGGGCACGAGGCGGAGGACGGCGAGGATCGCGACTGTAATCAGCAGAAAAGCATGGTATTGGAGGCAGGTTGTTCGAGCCCGGGCAGCCGAACCGGGGACTTTTTCGTGGGCGGCCAGAACGCGCATTTTCACGTAAAAGACGCTGCTGGCGAAGTAGAGAATACACTCCAGCCAAAGGATGGCGAGGAGAGAATCGAAGCGGTCGGTGGTCGCGTATAGGGCAGCGGGCGCCGTCATGGTCATGCCCAGAATCGCGGTGACTTCGCCGAGGATGGTGCGGTCCTCGCGGAGCATCCCTTGCCAGGTGTTGAGGCCGAGGACGATGGCAGCGATCCCGGCCATGGGCGCGAGAAACCACATCTCTCTGGCGACGAGGAGGTAGAGGCCGGCTGCGCCGCCGACTCCCAGGTAGATGAGGCTGAGTTGGCGGGCGTCACCAATGGGCTTCTGCCAGCGAACGGCGCGGGCCCAGGCGAGCAGAGGGCTGCGACCGAGGAAACAACCAGTCGCCGCCAGGAAGAGGGTGAGGATGTTCCAGGACCAGGTCCGCCCTACGAGGAAACCGAGGAGCATGGGGATGTAGAGCATCCCCCACGCACCGTGTTCCAAGGGTAAACGCCAGCGTGTTCGGAAAGACTGAGCCACGTGGACATCATATAGCGGCAGCTGTTCCGGTTCAGCGTGCCAGGCGGCGGGCCTTGACAATGTATCCGTTACGGATATATTTTTAATCATGGCGCTGATGAACACAGTCCAGGCTCCGCTGACTCCCGCAGTGCTGCACATCCTGCTGGCGCTTTCAGCAGGGGATCTGCACGGGTACCGAATCATGAAACAGGTAGAAGCGGACTCGCAGGGCAAGACGAAGATGGGCCCGGGGACTCTGTATGGGTCAATGGGACGGATGATGGAGGCCGGGCTGATTCGGGAGAGCGATAAGCGGGTTGATCCGGAGATGGACGACGAGCGGCGAATCTACTACGCGCTTACAGGTGCGGGGCGTGCGGCGCTGGAAGCGGAGCTGGGACGTTATCGCGGGGTGGTGGCTGTGGCGGAAGGACGTTTGTCGTATGGCCACTAACGGGGCGGGCCAGCGCTACCGGACGTGGTATTCGCGGCTGCTGCGGTTGTATCCACAGCCGTTCCGGGAGCGGTTCGGCGAGGGGATGGTGCAGACATTTCACGATCTGTGCCGGGAATACCGGGACGCCGGGCGGGACGTATTCGGGCTCTCGCTGCGGATCTTTTTTGAGACGTCGGTGGGAATTGTCAGGGAGAACGTGAGTCATATGTCACAAACGGGAAACACGTTGCTGCGGGCGGCTCTGGTGGCGCTGGGCCTTTTGATGGTGCCGCTGGTGGCATCGCAGATGGTGGACGATTGGCACTGGGGTGTGGGGGGCTTTGTCTTCGCGTATATTATGTTCTTCGGAACGGCGCTGGCATATGCACTGATCGCGAGACATATGGGTGCGTGGGCGTACAAGGCAGGTGTGGGATTGGCGCTGGTGGCTGGATTCGTGCTGGGATGGGGGAGCATGGTCCATCTCTCGGAGTCGGACAATCCGGTGAACTTCGTCTATTTCGGGGTGCTCGCTGTGGGGGGCGTGGGGGCGTGGCTGGTGCGACTGGAAGCGCGGGGGATGGCTCGAACGTTGTTCGCGATGGCTGCAGCGCTGGCTTTGGTGGGAGTGGTTGCCGTGACGCTGCCGTGGGACGCACCTTCGGGGCCGATGCGGAGTGTGGCAGTGCTGCACGGTATTTTTGTGGCACTATTCACTGCGTCAGGGCTGCTGTTCCGGCAGGCGAGTTTGGCGCGATTGAAATAGGACTGAGCCTGGAGGTAATTCCAGGCTCAGAGAGCGGCGAGAGGAGGATTTGGGGAGGGTGACTGAGGTTTGATTTGGGAGGTTAGAACTGGAAGGAGGAGAGTTGAAGGTTGTTTTCTCGCCGCTGTCTGAGCCTATATTTTGTGCTCGGCACGACTCTCTTAAGGCACTTGTCGCGCCAAACTTCCGGAGCTTTAGAATCAACAACATGAAAAAACACCTCCCGTGGAATGTTCCAGAGAGGCGTTTCAAGTTGGGGCTGACGGTTCAGATTGGAACGGTGGACAGCTACATCCAGCGTTTAATGAAGTTGGTGTCGAAGTTTCCGTCTACGAAATCCTGTTCGTTGAGGATCCGTTTGTGCAGGGGGATGGAGGTGTGGATGCCTTCGATGACGAACAGGTCCAAAGCACGCTTCATGCGCTGAATCGCTTCCGTCCGGTCCCGGCCATGGGCGATCAGCTTGGCAACCAGCGAATCGTAGTACGGCGGGATGATGCCGTCCTGATAGGCGTGCGTATCGACACGGATACCGATACCGCCGGGGAGACTCAGGCCGGTAATGCGACCGGGGCTGGGGGCGAAGGTCACCGGGTGTTCCGCGTTGATACGGCACTCGATTGCATGGCCGCGCGGCACAATGGGTCCACCCAGAATTTCGGGGAGCGTCTGGCCCGCAGCAATCAGAATCTGCGCCTTCACCAGATCGACACCAGTGACGGCTTCGGTAACCGGGTGTTCCACCTGAATGCGGGCGTTGACTTCGATAAAGTACAGATCGCCCTTTTCATCCATCAGGAATTCAACGGTACCGGCATTGCTGTAGCCGATGGCCTTGATGGCTTCCTTCAGTTTGGCCGAAACACGTTCGCGCACTTCGGGGCGTAACGCGGGGGACGGGCTCTCTTCGAGCAGCTTCTGGTGGCGGCGCTGGATACTGCACTCGCGCTCACCGAGAATTTCCACGTTGCCATGCTCATCGGCCAGCAACTGGAATTCGATGTGGCGGGGAGCGCCGATGTATTTTTCGAGGTAAACGTCAGCACTGGTGAATGACGCACCCGCTTCCTGCTGCGCCTGCGAAAGCATGTTGGCGAGTTCGGAGCGTTCGTTGACGATGCGCATACCGCGTCCGCCACCGCCGGCCGAGGCCTTGAGGATGATCGGGTAGCCGATTTTTTCGGCCAGTTCCTCGGCTTCTTCCGGACCGGAGAGCACGCCAGGAGAGCCGGGCAGGATGGGAACGCCGTAATCCTTCATGATGGCCCGGGCACGTTCTTTAATGCCCATGGACGAGATCACTTCCGGCTTTGGACCAATGAACTTGATGCCCGAATCGCGGCAAACTTCCGCGAAGCCCGCGTTCTCACTGAGGAAGCCGTAACCAGGGTGGATAGCGTCCACATTGGTGATTTCGGCTGCGCTGATGATGGAGGGAATGTCGAGGTAGCTACGCGCACTGCGGGCCGGACCGATACAAATGGCCTGGTCGGCAAAACGCACGGGAAGGCTGTTGCGGTCGGCTTCCGAGTAGACGGCTACAGTGGGGATGCCCAGATCACGACACGCGCAGATGACCCGGAGGGCGATCTCACCGCGGTTGGCGATCAGGACTTTTCTAAAGAGGCCGGATGCCAAAGAGGGACTCTCCGTACTCGACAGCCTGGCCGTTCTGAACGAGCTTGCTTTCCACAATGCCCGCAACGTCGGCTTCAATTTCGTTCATCAGCTTCATCGATTCGATGATGCAGAGAACTTTGCCCGGGGTGACATGTTCGCCGATTTTGACGAAAGGTTCCGATTCCGGGGAGGCCGAGCCATAGAACGTACCCACAATCGGGGACTTAGCGTACACCAGGGAATCCGGTGTCTTCACCGAGGGGGGGGAATCAGCCTTCGGCGCGGAAACAGCACCGGGCATGTGGGCGACCGCCTGCGGAACCACAACATTGGTGGTTGTGGCCACCGAAATCCGAACCCGATTCTCCCCGCGTTGAACTTCCAGCTCGGTGATTCCGGTGTCGGAGACGAGTTGAATCAATTCCCGTATTTCTTCAGTTGTCATGCAGTTCTCTTATTGTAGCAGCGGCTATTCAGCAGTTTTAGTTGCGTTTTCAAACAGGAAGTTGAGGGTCTTCTCGGTCTGGATGTGCGAAGCAATACGATCGAGGCTGCCGTCTTCCTGCATCTTCTTGCGGACAACTGCCACCATTTCCCGCTCCTGGCGAGCGATGCGATCCACTTCCTTGTCGACTTCTTCGTTGAGGGCAACGATGGCTTCACGTTCCGAAACCCGACCGAGGATCAGGGAGGCGCGAACCTCGCGGATTGCCTGATCGCGCTGGGCTTCGCGGATCTTGTCCCAATCCAGATTGAAGGAGCGGGGATCGACACCTTCCTGAGAGAGGGCGCGGAGGCGCTGTTCAACGCGATTTTCGATCTGGCGGTCAACGAACACACCGGGGACCGGGAAATCGTGCAGGTCGACCAGCTTGTCGACAATTTTATCGCGGGCGATGCGGACGGCTTCTCCCTGACGCTGCGCGAAAATGGACTTCTTCACCGCGTCTTTGAGTTCATCCACAGTCCGGAAGTCGCCCAGATCCTGAGCGAATTCGTCGTTGAGTTCGGGGAGTTCCTTGCGGCGGAGGCCGTTGACCGTGACGCTGAAGGTGACCGACTTACCGGCCAGCTTGGGCGCGCCGTAATCTTCCGGGTAGGTAACCGCGATTTCCTTCACGTCGCCGGGAGAAGCACCGGTGAGGTTTTCGGTGAAACCAGGCATGGTTTCGGCGCCACCAATCAGGACCTGAACTTCGTCAGACTTGATGGGTTCGTCGGTACCGGCGATGCTCTCCAGCGAAACAACGGCGTAGTCACCGTCTTCGAGGGGACGTGCATCCACATTGGCGTAGGTTGCCTTGGTGTCGCGAATCTCTTCGATGCGCTTGTCCAGGTCTTCTTCGGGAACTTCGGGATCTACATAGGCAACTTCGACACCTTTGTACTCCGCGAGTTCAAATTCCGGGAAGACTTCGAATTCCGCTTTGAAGTGGACGTCGGCGCCATCGTGAAAATGGACGTCTTTAATGTTGGGCTGACCGACCACGCGGAGGCCATCTTCCTGCACTTTGGCGTCAAAGAAACGCGGCAGGAGAGTTTCCAGCACCTTTTGGCGGATATCGCCACGGTAGCTGCTGCGGATCAGCGACAGGGGAGCTTTACCTGCGCGGAAGCCCTTCAGCTGTGCCTTTTTCTGATACTGCTCGGTAACTTTCGTTGTTTCTTCCTCAACCGCCTGAGCAGGGATGAGTAATTCAAGCTCGTGCTTGCAACCTTCTACTAACGCCAAAATCGAGGTCCTCGGGAATCTTCAGAGTAAAACTAATCCAGGATGGAAACTATCAGGATAACAAAAGCGGTTTGGAGCAACCCATGGTAACAGTCCGCTCAGGGAAACCGGGCTTCGCGGTACGGACTCTCTCGCGGTCGCGGCCCCGTAAAATCGATACCTTAACGAGACGCACAAAGCAGCGTTCTCCGAGCCGCGGTGCCCGCCTGGGTCCGCGAGGGAGCGTGGTCTGCGCATCGGGGGGATGGCCTGCCGGAGGTCACTTATTACCAAAAGACGGGCCATTTACCTCGTAGCTGGTTCGCAGACACTGACACTACAGACTACGGATGTGGAAGCCGCCATCGGCGTGGATGACCTGTCCGGCGCAGTAGTCGAGGTGGCCATCGGCAATGGACCGGACGACGTTGGCGATGTCGGAGGGCTCTCCCATGCGGCGTTGCGGGAGGAGTCCGCCGGCGATTTTTTCGTCGTAAACCTTTTCCACTTTGGAAATCATGTCGGTACGGATGATGCCGGGCTGGATTTCGAAAACCTGAATGCCTTCCGGGGCCAGGCGCTGGGCGTAAACCAGGCGCGACATGCTGACGCCTGCTTTGGAGACACAATATTCCGCGCGGTTAATGGAAGCCGTGAAGGCTGAAATAGAGGAGACGAAGACGATCCTCCCGGAGCCTTTTTCGAGCATCCAGTTGGCGGCGAGCTGGGTGAGGAAGTGCGGCCCTTTCAGGTTGGTATTGATGAGTTCGTCGAAGCTCTGCTCGGTGGCCTGAAGAATGTCGAGACGCTCACGGGGCGCGATGCCGGCGTTGTTCACGAGGAGGTCGAGGCCCTCCGGGAAGACACCGCGGGCAAAGTTGATGAGCGCGGCGCGGTCGGTCGGGTTGCCAATGTCGCAGCGGAAGATCTCACAGCCGGTTTCGGCTTTCAGGCTCTCCGCCTGTTCCAGGCTTCCCAGGTAGGTAGCGATGACTTTGTGGGTCTTTGAGAGGTCTTTGGCGATGCCCCGCCCGATGCCGCGGCTGGCACCGGTAACAATTGCGTTCATGGGGGACATTGTAGCGAGCGCGGGCTTCGTGGCCGAGACCCTCGGTCAGCCAGCCCGATGGCAGCGATGCCGATGGCATAGGCGAGCAGGTCGGGGAAACTGAACGATGTCCCGAGCAGCCGGGCTGTGATCCTGACGATCAGGTGGTCGCTCGCCAGCATGTGGGCCGGGATGAGGGTTAGCTGGAACAGCTCAATCGCAGTCATGGCGACCATGGCAACGGTGGCGGACATGGCAGTTCCGACGAACGGCCTGAACATGGCATAGACCATCGCGGCGTACAACGCATCGCCCAGGTACTTGTCAAAGACGATAAACCCTGTGTGTACAAACCTGGAGAGCAGGCCCATCGCGATGATGGCCGCGAGGCAGATAGCCCAGGCGGCTCGGGTCCGCTGGCTGGTTGTGGGGGTGCGGGGGGGCACTGGAGCCAAGGATATCGCGAATCGCGCCGGTTGCCGTGGGTTAGTCGAGGCGGATGCGCCGACCGTCGCTCGAGACGCGCAGGAGCCCGAGCTGGTCGGTACGGAGGGTGCGGGTGTGGTGCGCATTCAGAGATTCCAGGGTGGTGGGGTGAGGGTGGCCATAGCTATTCTCAAACCCTGCGGAAATCAGGGCGAAAGAGGGCTGGACGAGGTCGAGAAACTCGGGGGTGGATGAGGTTTTACTGCCGTGGTGGCCGACTTTCAGGACCGTGGCGGGCTGGAGCAGGTCAGCGGATATCAGCTCGCGCTCGGTGCGTTTCTCCATGTCACCCGCCAGCAGGAAGGAGGTGGCCTGATGGTCGATTCGCAGCACCAGGGAGTCGTCATTTTTGGGTTTGATATCGGCGACATAGTCGGGCCCGGGGGCGAGGATGGTGATGGAGGTGCCCCCAAACGCGAAAGCCTGGTGCCTTCGCATCTGCCGGATCCGCACACCATAACGGAGGGCAGCAGTGCGGACCTTCTGCCATTCCGGACTTTCGGCGACAGCCCCGGTCCAGAGTTCGGCGGGGTGGAAGTTCCGCAGGATGGCAGGCATGCCGCCCATGTGATCCTCGTGCGCGTGACTCATGACGACAACATCGAGGTGGCGGATCGCGCGGGACCACAGGTAAGGCGCGACGACATCTTCCCCCACATCAAGGGCGGACTTTCGTCCGAGCCCGAAGGCGGGAATGCCACCGGCGTCGATGAGCATGAGCTGGCCGGACGGGAAAGTGGCCAGCAGGCTGTCTCCCTGGCCGACATCAAGGGCGTCGAGTTCAAAACGTCCGGGCTGGACCTTTGGGGGGAAGGTGTGCAGCGCGATGGCAGCAAGGACGCCCAGAATCGCGACCCACGCCGAGAGCTTGCCCAACCGGGGTACTCGCCGCCACGCAGCAAAGAGCAGAAGGGCAGCGAAAAGCAGGGCCAGCCAGAGCGGGGGTGGGGGAATTCGCCACTCTGGTTCCCAACGGGCATTAACGGCGGCAGCCCATTTGGAAAGCCCGAGCAGGAGGCGACAGGTGACGGCGAGAGGGTGGGAGTTGAGGGTGATGGCGAGAAAGCCGAGGGGAACAACAGCCGTGAGTGCGGGCAGCACCATGACGTTGGCGGTGAGGCCGGAAAAAGAGAGTCGGTGGAAATACCAGATCATGGGCAGGGCGAGCGCCACCTGAATGATGAAGGAGGTGACGACTATCTCCCAGAGATAAAGGACCAGCCGGGCGGAGACCACAACCAGGGCGTTTCCGACGCGGAGGGGGAGTCGGACAAGGAGCTGCAGGGTGAGAGCCAGAAGCCGGAGTTCGATACGAAACTGGGCCGTTCTGGGCGGGAGGCGGATATCACGCCGGACTTCGGCCAGAGCGCGGCAGCCGGCAGCCAGAGGTGCCGAGGTAGCTTCGAGGGCAGGGATGGCAAAGGCTCCGATAGCGGCGACGGCCAGGAAGGTGAGTTGAAAACTGGCTTCGAAGAGTTGCGAGGGGTCAACAACGAGAAAGAGGAGGGCGATTCCGGCCAGCAGGTTGAGAAGGCGCCCCTCCCTATAAAAGATCCGCGCGACGCCGTAGAGGCTCATACCGACTGCGGAACGGACCACAGGAGCCTGCCAGCCCGTAACGCCTGCGTAGAGCCAGGCCACGCTGATTGTCGCGCTCAGGGCGGCCCATTGGGGGACCCACAGCAAACGCAGGAAGAGCAACAGCACAGCCGCGAGAACCGCGACATGGCTGCCGGAGATGACCAGGGCATGGTAGGTGCCGGTAGAACGGTAGTCTTCGGTCCAGAGACGCTCCATCCGGGAGGTTTCGCCGAGAAGCACAGCCGCCAGCATGCCGGCAGTGTAGGGGTCGTCGGGGTAGAGCGACTCCAGACGCTGGAGGGCGGCAGCCCGAAGAGCAAAGATGGGCCGCTCCCAGGAAACGCCACAGAAACCGGGGAGAGTCTTCAGCGTCGCGACATCTCCGGAGGCAGTCCAGTAGACCTGACGGCGAGCGAAGTAGCGGAGGGCGTCGAAGGAGCCTGGATTGTTGAAGTTGTGGATGGGGCGCATGCGACCGGTGAATTCGATGCGGGTCCCATAGGGGAGGGCTGGAATCTGCAGGTTTTTCCGGGTAAAAAGGACTACCTGAGCACGAATGGCAGGAGCCAACTCCAGGTCAAAGCGTTCGCGGCCGCCGGAGGGGAGGGCGGGATTCACCACACAGCCTTCAAAGATGGCGAGTTGGCCATCATCGACGGTCAGCCGGGGGGGCTTTGGCGGATGAGGGGTGCCAAAAGCTGCGGCGACAAGTGCCAGGGAACAGAGGGCGGCCAGGGGGGAAGAGAATGGAGCGGCTCGACAGGAAGCGGCTGCCAGGAGAGCGGCGCCGAGAGCGAACGGGAGTATCTCCTGCCAGGTGAAAGGGGTAAAGTGCGCTGCGAGTATGCCACTGCAGACGGCAGCAAGGGGCAGAAGTAAGGGTTCGCTCAGGCGCACACCTACATAGTTGGTGGCGGGGAGAATTTTCTCAGTTTAGTTGTCTTTTTTAGACAGAAGCCCGAGCGGAAACGGGGGAGGGGTAGTCTACGGCGCTGCGGGAGTACTCCAGCCAGGTAAGGACAAGGACGGTCTTGTGGGCACGATCCTCAGAATTACACCATCTTTCTGAGACTGAGGGCTCAAAAAAGTCCTCCAGCAGCCGATATGCATTTAGTGCCACTACTTCCTGAGATTCAATGGCGCAGGAACCCTCGAATTCGGCCAGGCACTCCAGTTCGCTGCAAGACAGGCCCCGAAGGAAAGTCACGGCAGTTTGCCGATGCGAGGAAAACGCGGTGCGAAGGAGTGAACCCACCAGGGAAGAGCGTGTAGCAGCTGCAACGGCCAAAGGTAGCTCCATCGGGGTGCCATAAACGAGGCACGCCTCTCACCCACTATTATCTGAAATGACAATACGGGAAAGCAAGTACCTTGCTCAGATTGTCGGGTTGGGACAAACTACCACTTGAGCCGGGCGGTGAGCTGAAGCTGGCGGGGTCGCATGCCGAAACCGGCATAAGAACTACCCAGGGTTGAGATACCTTCACTGTTGGGGGTGAGTGTACCCTGGAAGTTCAGGACGTTGAACAGGTCCACCGAGAGCTGGAGGCGAAACTTCTCTGTCAGGACGATGTGTTTCTGGAGAGAGGCATCCAGATTGGAGTTAAACGGGCCCAACATGTACTGATTCCGCCAGGGGTGAAGACCTCCGTTGTCGTAGGCGACGCGGGAGGTAGTCCCGTCCAGCAGCGGGATATAGACAACGTTGGTGTCGTAATTGGTCGCATTCGGATCGCTGGGTGCTCCGCCCACAGGGTAGGGGGTAATGGGGCGAATGGCTGGTTTGTAATCGGCGGGCAGGCCAAACACTCCGTTTCTGAGACCAGCGGCGTTCCGGCTATTGATGACGCGATTTGAAATGTAGCCATTGAAATAGTGATAGCCTTCGATACAGCGCTCGTCGGCGATCTTCGTGCCGTTGGCCGGCGTCCCCCGGCAATCGAGAATTTTGCGGCTTTTGCCGTAGACTTCGACGTCACCAAGGTAGCCCCAGTTGTCCGTTGGAAGCGCAAACCAGGAGCTGACGACGGTCCCGGAGCCGGAAAAATGCCAGTTGCCGATGAGGGCGTCGAGGCCACGGGACATTTTGCCGCCGAACTTCAGGTTGCGACCGAACGGGATGTCGTAGAGCCAGTTCCAGCGGAAACGGTGTTGGGGGCTGCCGGTATCCCGTGCATAGTTTTCGAAGCGGTTGATGGTTTTGAAGTCAGTCGACGGCAGGGCACCCGGCAGATAGGCGGAGGGGGGTTGGTAGATGCCGTCACGAAAAGAATTCCCGGCGGCGCGGAGGGTGTTGGTGAGGGTGTAGAAACCCTGGAAGGCGAGCCCCTTACTGAAGCGGCGTTCGATTTGGGCGGTGAACTGGTGGGTGTTGATGTAGCCGGTCTTCTGGAGAATCCGAACGGAAGCGTAGGCGTTTTGATCGTAGGGTCGCGTGGCGACACTGGCAAAGGCTCCGGTTGGAACTACGGTCCGGGTCTGCGATACCCAGGAATATGTTGTGGGAGCCGGATTGATCTCAGCCAACTGGTCCATATTGACGCCATGCTTGCCGTCGTAGGTCAGGCGCACCACAAGCGTAGGGCGGAGCTGTTTCTCGATGACAATGTTCCACTCGTGAACTTTGGCGCTGGGCATTTTGGGGGACAAGCCGACGACGGTTTGGCCACGACCGACCTGGGTGGGGTTGTTCAGGTCAATGATGTTGGAAGTGTTGACGCCGGCGACGAGGCTTGGGGTGTTCCGCAAGAGGTAGTTGGGGATGCCATCCGGGCTGAAGGTCGCATTGTTGGGATTGTACTGGAAGGTAGCGCGGAAGGGGGCCATGCTGGAGAACTGAGCGAGAAGGGTCCGCATGGGCAGGGGGGAGATGTAGATACCGTAGCCGCCGCGGATCACCATCTGCTTGTTGCCGCTGAACATCCTGTAGGCGAAGCCGACACGGGGGCTGATATCGAAGTAGTTATTGGGGAAGATGTTGGGCGAGATTCCGACTTCCTTTGCCGTTTTGAAAGTGACGCCGACGGTCTTGTAAGTATCGACGATTTTCGGATTGGTGATGCCGAGCTTGTAGTAGTAGTCGAGGGGCTGCGGCAGGACGATGGCGTGGTTCTTAACATCGAAAGAGTTGAGCTGGTAGTTTTGCTCGGTAAAGGCAGGGTTGATATCCCAGCGGACGCCCGGGAAGAACGAGAGGCGTTTGGTGACCTGGAAGCTGTCCTGCGCGTAGCCGAAATAGTTGCGGTTGTGGAGGCGCATGATGCCGCGCTTCAGGGTCACGGTGTAGGATGCAGCGTAACCGAGGTAGAAGTTAGCTGCATCAAAGCCTGTCTGCGGGACGGCGGCCGGACTGGTGGCGGTTCCGGCGGTGGCACTTTCCAGCGCGGTGCCGAGGCTGTTAAAGGCGGCTGACCCCGAGATTGCGCCTGCATCGGGCAGCAGTTCCTGATTCTCCCGATAGGCACCTCCGCCGAACTGGATGTTGTGGGTCTTCCTGATCCACGAGTAGTTCTGCTGCAAATTGAGGATCTTGCTGTGCAGGCCGCGACGGTTGTCACCCTCCACATAGTTCATGAACTGGACGCTGGTGATGTTCGGGAAACCGATGTCGCCCAGAGGATTTGGCAGGCCAAGGTCCTTTGACCAGTCCTTTTGCTCAGAGCCGGTAATGGTCTGGGTTGCCTGCCATGTTCGACTAATGTTGGTTTCCACAAAAAAGGAGGGCGAGAAGACGTGGGTCCAGCTAAAAGCTGCCGTGACCGAGTCCATGGGCAGGTACGTAATGTTGGCTTCCTGACCATTCGTCGGAGCGCCCGTAGTGGTGCCGGTGCCCTGGAAATTGGTGTGGCGGTTCCCTCCGTTGACCTTCAGGAAGAAATTATCGTTGGTACCGACTCGGTGGTCGAACTTGATGGTGGTGGGGTTGTCGCTGAGGTTGGGTAAACCGTTGGTGGGCACCGCCACTTTGAGGTTGGAAGTGAAAACCGGGTCCGTGATGTCTGACGGCAACGGGGTGAAGCCCCAAATAGTTTTGGAAAGAGGACTCTGGAGACTGGCAGGAATGCGGTTACCCGGAAAGGGGTCGCGCTGGGCAATCTGGCGGGCGCCGACCTGAACACGGCGGGTACTGCGGGCATCGTAGATGGTGATGGGCCGGAAAGACGTGTCGGTGATGCCGCTGAAATCGCCTGCACGCATAGCAACGGTGGGCACGGTGAAGGTCTTCGTAATCCCCTGGCGAAGTTGGGTGCCTTCGCGGGACACGAAGAAGAAGGTGCGGTTGTGGCCGTCATAGAACTTTCGACCGTTGGCTCCGAAGCTGGGCAGATAGACAGGGCCCCCGAGCGTGCCGCCGAACTCGTTACGAATCAGCTTGGGGACTTTGTACGGGTCGCCGTTGAGATTGACGTCCTGCCGGGCACGCGCGACGCCGAAAGCATTGTTGCGGTTGGTTTCATAGAGAGTGCCGTGGAGTTTGTTAGTGCCGCTTTTGGTGGAGACGATAACCGAGGTCGGGGTGTTGTAGCGGGCCGAGGAGGTGCTGGTTTCCACGCGGACTTCGCCGATGGAGTCGAGGCCCTGCTGGTTCATGGAACCGCCGAATTCGCGGTTGTTGGAGGGCGCACCATCCTGAATAAAGCTGGTGCCGTAGACCATGAGGCCGCCCGCACGAACGCCGCCATTGACGTCAATCACTTGTTCCACGCCGGGGGTGGTTTGCTCAATCAGGGAATTTAGGCTACGGCCATTAATGGGCAACTGCTCAATGCGTTTGGCATCCAAAGTGTGGGCGTTGGTCGCTTCGGTGGTGACAACAAGAGGCAGGGTATCGGTAACTTCAACCGTTTCTGAAACCTGACCGGGAGAAAGCATGGCGTCCAGACTTTGGATCTGGCCCGTTTCCAGGGTGAGGTCGCTCTCCCAGGCTTTCATTCCGGGCGCTTCGACTCGAACCTTATAGCGGCCAATGCGGAGAGGGGGCGAGGAGAAGAACCCGGAAGAATTGGTGACGGACCGGGAAATCTCCCCTGTGTCCTGCTGGCTTATGCGAATGGCAGCCTGGGTGATGGCGGCCCCGGTGGAGTCCTTTACATTGCCCTGCAGCGTCCCGCCCCCGGCGCTCGATTGGGCCAGCGCAGCTGTGGCGAGGCAGAGGCCGGCCAGTAAGCGGTAAAGTCCGGTGAAGCTCATCACGTATCCCTCGTTCGTTGAGAGTCAGGATACCAAATTACCCGAAGTCTGGTGCCAGGAATTACTTGATAGCGATAGTGGTGGCCCCGGCGGTGGAAGCCGGATCGACGCTGGTAATGCTGTTCTGGAAGATGCGGATCGGCACAGAGGCTCCGGTCTGGGCATTGGAGGGGATGAGGAGGTTGAGTTGCCACACGCCAACCAGCCCCGGCGCGAGTCCCGAGTATTGAATATTCTCATCGGGGAGGGCGGTGATTGCAGCCCCGAGAACAACCAGGGGGCGGGTGGGGGCCTGAGTAATCCCTTTGGGGGCCTCACCGTCTGGCGGCGCATTGGGAACCGGCCCCAACCCAGTGCCGTAGAGGACGATGTACTGCTCTCGCGCAACGGCATTCGTGTTGGAGTTGAGGGAGCCATCGGCGGCGTTGTAGGCCACCACCTGGCCCCCGCCGGACGAATTGGCGGTGAACAGCGCGGGAGCGGCCGATGCCAACTGTAGTTCGGTGCTTCCGGCGACCTGCCCCGTAGAGGGGTGAAAGACCTGAACGTCAGCCGTGCCGCCAGAGGGCAGCAGGTTGGACAAAACCAGATTCACCTGGGCAGGCGAGACGAAGAAGAGCGGAGCGGGGATGCCATTCACCAGAACCTGGGTATCGGCCAGCGTGGAGGGGAGGGGGACCGCCGTGGCCGCCGCCGTGGCGCCAGCCAGCATGTTGGTGGTAACGGTGGGGAAAGCTGCGGCAATGGAACCGGCGGTGAGCGGGCGATTCGCGTAATTGGCGCCGCTCACCACGGTCAGTTGGGGTGCGTAGTAAACCACCCGCTGGATGGCATCGGCCACCAGCAGATTACTGAACGAATCCTGAAACACTGTGAGGGGCGAGTTGACCTGGAGGAACCCGTCCGTTGCATTACTCTTCAGCGGCAACTGGTCTACGGTCGGGTAGTGGAGGATTTGGTTGGTCTGGTTGTCGGAGACCCAAAAGCCACTGGATGAGGCGGTGACGCCAAGAGGCAGACCGCCGGGAATCGAGATGCTGATGGGCGGCGTATCGTAGGTGTTGATGGTGGAAGCTTTGTTGAAAATCTGAACACGGCGATTGCCGGAATCGACAAGAATAACGCGATCCTGAGGATCCACCGCCACCCCATGGGGCGAGTTGAAGCGGGGCGCGTCCGCACTACCTGGGGTCGTATTGAAGAAGTTCAGGGAACCCAGGAGTTTGGTGGCCGCCATCCCGCTGGTGAAGGGTTTGGGAAAGAAAAGAACCCGGTTGTGAACACTATCGGTAGCGATCAGAAAGCCGCTGCCCGGCACCGTCGCATTGGCAGCGTCGGCTGTAAGGACCAGCGAAAAGGGCGCGCTCATAGTGCGGTCAGAGGGATCGGTGACAGTGGAGGTAAAGTTGCGTTGCCCGAGAACCAGGTCGGCGCTCTGCAGGGCCTTTTTGCCGGAATCAAAGGGTGCCGGGAAGCGCAGGATGCGGGAGTTGCCGGTGTCGGCTACAAAGAGATTGCCGGCTGAATCCAGGGTGAGGCCGGTGGGAAAACGGAGCCCCTGTGCATTGGGCTGCGAGGCCTCGTTCGACGGATAGTTGATGAGGGTGCGCAGCAGGTCGGGCTGGCCAATGACGATATCAGCCTTATCGCCATTCTTCGCTTTCGAGAAGTCTTTGAACCCAAGGATGCGGTTGTTCAGGGAGTCGGCAACCCAGAGGCGAGGGGGACTCACTGATTGATCGAGAATGGCGCTGCCGAAAGCGGTGGTCGTGCTGACACCGGCGGCAAGCTGAAATTCATGACCTTCGACGAGGTTCGGGGCCGAGTACGGGAAGTCAAGTTGGCCGATGACGCGAGAGGCGGTGGCGGAGATGCCCGACGGTCCGGCGTTAAAAACGAGGACGCGGTTGTTCTGGGAATCGGCCACAAAGAGTTCGGAACCCGAGAATGCGATCTGCGAAGGGAAATTGAAGGCGCCGGAAGAAGCGTCGCCCTGCCCCTGATTCGCCTTGATGCTGGTGAAATCGGTCTGGCCGATGACGGCGGTAGCAGTGGGCGATAACTGAGTTCCTTCGGCAGGCCAGGCCTCGACCGAGGGGAACACGAGGAGGCGGTTGTTGGAGGAATCCGCGACAACAATGCCGGCAGCGGTTCCGGCAACACCGAAAGTGGTGCTCAGCGAAACGGCTGAGGCGGGCGAGGAGGCATTGAGCGTGGCGTCAAGTCCCATGATGCGGATGGCAACGCCGTTGGTGGTAACACCGGCGGGATAGACCACGACGCGGCGCCCGGAATCCGTAACAAGAAGGCGGCCAGCCGAATCAAAGCTGATGCCAAACGGGGTATTGAGATTGGTCTTGCTGGTGACGGAGGTAGCCCCGGCGCGACTGGCGAAATCGTTTTGCCCGATCACCAGATCGGCAGCGGGGCCGTTTTGCCCCTTCTGCAACAGAGCCAAAGGGTAGCGCAGGACACGGTTGTTGGCGCTGTCGGCCACCCAGAGGTTGCCGGAAGAATCGAAGGCCAGGCCGGCATGAGAAACCGTACTCACCGCGAGGGCAAGGGTAGTGGCGCTGACCCCTCCCGAGTTTGCGCCCTTACCGGACAGTGAAGTCTGCCCCAGCACGAGATCAGGGAAGGCGACGCCGGAGGGCTGTGACAGGGGCTTCGGGTAACGGAGCACCCGGTTGTTGCCGGTGTCGGCGACATACAAGTTGCCCTGGCTGTCACAGGCGAGGCCGGTGGGCTGGTTCATGCCGGTAGCGCGATTGCTGCCGCCCTGGGCCAGATTGGCGAACACATCAACTTGTCCAAGGACGATATCGGCTGTTGCGCCGGCTTTTAGCTGGGTGCCATAGCGAAAACCCAGGACACGGCTATTTCCGGCATCAGCGATGTAAATATTGGGAGGAGACACCGAGTTGTCGATCGCGATGCCCAGGGGGAAACTGAATTCCCGGCCTTCGGTCCAGTTGGGACCGTTATTGGTAATCAGGAAAGGGTTAGAAGCAGTTCCGACGTATTGGGGATCTCCCAGTACTTTAACGGGCTTACGGAACAGAGCCTGCGGCGAGGCAACGTTCTGAAAAGCCAGGAACAGAGCAAGATAAGCGAAGCGTGGCCGGGCAGTCAATCCAAGTCGAGGATAACACGGCAAAGGGGGGAGAATTGTGGGAAACAACTAATACCGGGTGTGCAGCGGTGAATAGGGACCGCCGATGTGCATCCTTACCAGAGCCGAAAAAATTGGCGGAGCTGCCTGCAGGGTGGCCACGGCGGCATCCCGAAGCGTGGACGAACCATCGAGGAGCAGCATCAGCGCGCCCATAAGTTGAGGACGGCGGGCCAGCCTGGGGTGACCCGCGGCATAAAGTTCCAGGCTATTGCCCTCGACGGCGCGGGCCAGCAGAAGAGCCTGACGAAAACTGAGCGCCAGCCCCTCCCCGGTGATTGCATCCACAGAACCGGACGCGTCGCCCACCAGAGCCACGTTGCCATGAGTGACACAGCGCAACCGGCGACGGGCCGTGATGGCACCGCGGTCGGAGGTGGCGGGAGCGGAGCCGAGACGGGCGCGCAGTTCCGGGAGGTCAGCAAGAACTTCCGGCAGACGAGTTTCGGGGCGATGGGTAAGAACCGCCAACCCAATCTCCCGGTCCCCGACCGGGGTTATGTAGGCCTGGCCCAGAGCGCCCCAGTAGACTTCCACATCGTTTGACCAGGGTTCCAGGGTCAGATGTCGTTGAAACCCGAAGCGAACAGAATCATACTCGGTGCAGCCGAGGCCCGCCCATTGGCGTACGCGGGACTGGATACCATCGGCACCAATGACCCAGCGCTCTTTGATTTCGGCCAGCGAGGAAATCGGGTGGTTCCAGGTGAGTCTGACTCCAAGCTCCTGCGCGCGGTCCACCAGCGCGGCGTGCAGGTGGAGGCGGCGGACTCCGCGACCTGCGGCACCTGGAAAAGCAGCGTAAACGGAGGCACGGGGTGCGGAAAACCGGATCCCGCGCAGAGGCGCACCAGGGAGGGAGTCGAGCTGGAGGCCCAGTTCACTGAGGACGGAGGCTGTTCCGGGAAGGAAACCTTCGCCACAGGGTTTGTCGATGGGAGGGCGACGCGCCTCGTAGACAGTCACGGCCAGGCCCCGCAAGCGGAGTGCAATGGCAGCGGCCAGCCCGGAAGGCCCCCCACCAACTATCGCGGCATCGGCAAGCATACAGAAATTACCACTTCAGCAGCAGGAGTTCGGAGCAGAAGCCGGGGCCCATGGCTCCCAGTATGCTCCAGGTGCCTGTGGGCGGACGGCGGTTCAGCATGGTTTCTTCGAGGACGATGAGAACGGATGTGGAGGAAAGGTTCCCCATGCGTCGCAGGCAGGCCCAGGAGGCGGCCAGATCCACTTCCGTGATTCCGAGGGCCTGCTGCGTGCCGCGGAGGATTTTGGGGCCGCCTGTGTGCAGAATCCAGCTTTGGATATCGGCGCGGGTGAGTTGGTTGCGGGCAAGAAGGAAATCCAAATCTCTGCCGACATTGGCCGCAATCACTTCAGGCACCGAGGGGGAAAGAACGATGCGGAAGCCTTTTTCCGAGATGGCCCAGCCCATAACGTCCTCGGTATCCGGGTAGAAGGTGGGGCAGGTATCAACAATTTCGATGCCGGACTGGGGGCAATCGCGGCCTGCCACAATCACGGCGGCGGCACCGTCGCCAAACAAGCCGGTGGAGATGAGATTGGCAGGCGAGACGTCGTCCCTCTGCAGGGTCAGGCTGCAAAGCTCCACCGAGAGCAGGATGACGTATTGGTCCGGATAAGCCCGGACATAGTCGGCCGCACGAGCGAGGCCGGCAGCACCTGCCACGCAGCCCAGGCCAAAAATCGGCGTGCGGCGGATGTGCGGCGAGAGCCCAAGACGGTTAACAAGCAGGGCATCAATGGACGGGCTGGAGATCCCGGTGACGGAGACAAAAATAATGGCACCGGGCCGGTCGGGCGGGATACCTGCGAGGGCGAGCGCCTTAGAAACCGCTTCCGCGCCCAGCCTCTGGGCCGTTTCAATCCAGACGTTGTTCGCCTGGCCAAACGTCATATTGACGTATTGTTCGATGGGGCGAGCAAGGTAGCGGCCATCCACGCCAACATTGTGGTGCAGCAGTTCCAGCTTGCGAACGTCTGAAACCAGGGGGCCCCAGTGTTGCAGGAAGGCATCAATCAGCTGGCGCTGGGTGTAGTGGTATTCGGGAAAAGCTGAGGCAGCCGAGAGAATTCTCATGTAGGATGGATGCGGCTCCGGTCAACGGAGCTTCGCCAGTTCCTCGCGGTATAGCCGGTTTAGCGGGAACTCCTTCGAGAGCCATTCCAGCTTCTGGCGAGCCTGGGCCGGGGCTTTGGCCCGGATATCCGCGACTGCCAGGATGAGCTTGGCATACGGCAACAGATAGTGACCTTTTTCTGCCGTGAGGCGGAGTTTATCCAGCCCGGTTTGCCTGTCGGTCTGGGCCCCGCCGAACTTCAGGAGCCAGCGCACCGGGGCGGCCCGGAGACTCAACACATAATTTTCCACGCCCACCGCGATGTAGGCATCGTAGTAGTCGGGATACCGTTTCAGAAGCTGCTCGGAAATGAGCCGACTTTGCTTCACTTCGTCCAGCGCCGCCAGATCTTTGCGCTCGATCATGGCCAGGTAGTCGGCACGGAGGCCCAGGCGGAGTGTGGCGGCGAACAGGGCATTGCCGTCGCCAGGCTTTTGCTGGAGCGTCTTGTCGATAAGCTGCTTGCCTTTTTCGAGGGAGGCCATGAAGCTGGCCTTAATTTTCGGGTCGGCTACGGGTTTACTGAAGTCCAGATACTGGTCAGTCTGCGTAAACAGTTCGGACTGGAGGATGCGAAGGCGGTCAAATTCGGAGTAGAGATAGGCCGCCCCATCTGCGACAGGCCCCATCGGGTCTTCGGGCTGCTGGCGCATGTACTCAGCCAGGGTCTTGTGGGCCTCGGCAAACTGCAGGTTGTACATGTGCCGATAGCCATCTTCGAGGAGCGTGCCGGCGCTAAGGCTGGAAACGGAGAAGCTGGAAACAAGACAAAGCGCACCGAGAGTTGTTCCAACCAGTTTTCGCATCACTAATATTCTGCAACGGGCCGGGAACGGTTTGGGTTTCGAAATCATGAGTAAGGTGGTAATGGGCAGCCTTTTCATGGTCAGGCTTTTCATGGTCAGGCTTTTCATGGTCAGGCTATTCATGGTCAGGCTATTCATGGTCAGGCTATAAGATGGCGGCCGAAGCCGGGGCCTGTTCAGGAATCCCCACATCATCCACCGGAAGAGTGAAGAAGAACGTGGCCCCCTGACCGATCTCGCTTTCCACCCGAACGTCGCCGCCGTGGGCGCGGACCAGATGCTTGACGATGGCCAGACCGAGCCCAGTGCCCCCGAGGTCGCGGCTACGCGCTTTGTCAACGCGATAGAACCGCTCAAACAGCCTGGACTGATCCTCTGCCGGGATGCCCATGCCGGAATCACGAACGTAGAACTCGATGGTGGAGGCACCGTCGGGTTTGGTGACGGGGCGAAACCCAACCGTGATGGTGCTGTTTTCGGGAGTATATTTAACGGCGTTGTCGAGGAGGTTGCTGACCACCTGGTAGAACGCTTCGGAATCGCAGAAGACTTCGCTGCCGTCCTCGCCCAAATCCTGCAGGATCGTGACGTGTTTGCGGTCCGCGATGGGGCGAAAGGTGTCCACCACACCGCCCAGCAATTCGGCTGTATGGAACGACGCAAAGCGGAATTCTTTGGTGCGGAGTTCCAGCCGCGAGAGGGTGAGGAGGTCAGCCGTCAGCCCGGTGAGCCGTTCCGCATTATGGCGAATGATATTGAGGAAGCGAAGATTGTTCTTCTCGTCGTAAAGCGCCCCGTCGATGAGCGTTTCTGCATAGCCCTGAATAGAAGCCAGCGGGGTGCGAAGCTCGTGGGACACGTTGATGACGAAGTCGCGGCGAACGCGTTCGAGGCGATCCAGTTCCGCATGCTCCGTTTGCAACTGCTGCACAGTGCGTTCGAGTTTAACGCCGGTCTCATTGAGTTTTTGGCTGAGGACGCCAAGATCGCCGCCGGTGATGGCGGGCAGGCGGGCCTGGAAGTTTCCGTTGGCCAGTTCGCCCGCGTAAGCGATCACACTGCTCAGACGCCCCGCAATTCGACGAGCCAAAAATGCCGCGATCATTACGGCCGGCAGAAAGGCCAGGGCAACGCTCTGCAGAATCCGGGTTCGAATGGTGTGGATATCGTCATTGACAGCCTTGCGGGGCATGGCGAGACGCAGCGCCAAACGCGGCCTGGGGCCGGGCTCCATGGGAACCGCGACGTACAGAAAGTCGATCCCGATGGTCCTGCTGCTCCTCGTATCGGACCCGACCCTGCCCTGAAACGCCGCCTGGAATTCGGGGCGCGACAGGTGATTTTCCATGCCTGCGGGGTCGATCTCTGATTCGGCGAGCACGCGACCGTCGGAGGCAGCTACCGTGAGACGAGCCTCGGCGGCCTGGGCGAGCTGGCGGATCTCCTCCTGTTCCAGCGGGGCGGTCAGATGCTCCTGCACAATCACGCGGCCTTTGCCTTCAAGCGCGGAGGTCAGGTGGGCCAGAAGGTAGCGCTCGGCCACCCCGGAGGCCAACACATCGGCGGTAACCAGGGCAATACCGCCCAGAAATACGACTACGGCAATCAGCTTGAGGAAGATTCGGGCGGTCATTCTGGAAGTAGTCACTAGACGGCCAACTCGAAACGGTAGCCGAAACCGCGTACGGTAACGAGGTAGACGGGTTCATCGGGCTGGGTTTCAATTTGTTCACGCAGGCGCCGAATATGGACATCCACCGTGCGAGGGGTAACGAAATGCTGTTCGCCCCAGACCTCGCGCAGCAGGTCCTCCCGAGACCAGGCATGAGCCGGATGAGCAAGAAAGAACTCAAGAAGGCGGTACTCGGTTGACGTCAGCTCCAGCTCGACGGAGTTGCGGAAGACGCGACGCGCAGCTGTATCGACGCGGAACGGCCCGACCAGCAGTTCTGTGGATTTAGCGGGAGCACCACCTTCGATTCTGCGGAGATGGGCCTTGATCCGGGCGAGCAATTCACGGGGGCTAAAGGGTTTCGTGATGTAGTCGTCGCCCCCGATTTCGAGGCCCAGAACACGATCTACCTCGTCGGAGCGGGCGGTAAGAAACAGGATGGGGGTGATGCTGAGTGGCCCGGTCTGGCGCAGTTTCCGACAAATTTCGAAACCGTCCTGGCCGGGCAGCATGACATCGAGGACAATCAGGTCCGGGCGCCAGGCTTCCAGCTCTTTAATGGTGCCTTCCGAACCGGGAAAAACGCGCGTCTGAAACCCACCGCGGGTGAGGTTGTACTCAATGAGGGAGGCGAGTTCCACTTCGTCCTCCACGATGGCGATACGGCTGGGCATATGTGTCAGGCCTTTCCCGATTGACAGCTCTCGCAGGGGCAAACAGTCCGGAGGTGCGTCCACGAATAGATCCCGGTGTTGTGCCCGTCGCTCCATTCTATCCGAACCGCGTAGTTCCCAACCGGTTCCACGGCAAGCATTTTCAGCCGTGGCTGGAACATCTGAAATGGGTTGGGGGCGGACGCGGAAGCTTTGGGCCGGGGCGTGGTGCCATGCGACCCTGTGCAGCCGGCACAGGGGCACCAGTCACGAAGGTAGACAACATCGAAGGAACTTTGGTGCCCACCTTTCCAGTCGATGATGATGCCCTTTGATTTCGAAATGGCGATGTGTTCGGGGGTGGCTTCGTGAATTGCGGCGCGGGTATCAGACATAGGGAGGTTTGTGATCAGGCTGGTTACTGGTGGGTTCGCTCGACATCGCGAACGCCGGAGATTCGGCGAATGGCGCCGCACAGCTTTTCCAGCTGTTTTTTGTCGCGGACGTCGATAGTCATTTCGATGGAGGCAGAATCGCCACTGGAAGAGTAATCGGTGCGGGCTTCCAGACTGCGGACATTGCTGTTTTCGTTGTGGAGAATACTGGTGATCTGGTGCAGGAGCCCCGGGCGGTCATCCGTCTTCACGACGAGATGCACGGCGAAGTCCTCGGTGGCGGCGCGCTCCCATTCCACTTCGATGCGGCGCTCGGACTCGTACATCAGGTTCTGCACATTGCTGCAGGCGCGGGAATGCACCGCAATGCCCTTCCCCCGGGTGACATAGCCGACGATGGAGTCGCCCTTGATGGGGTTGCAGCATTTGGCCCGGTAGACCATCACATCATCAATACCCGTGACGCGGATAACGGCGTCATCTGCTGCGGCACTGGTGCGGGCGGGAGACTGGGGATTCTCCGGGACGACGGGGGCGGGCGCAGGCTCCGGGGCCAGGTCGGGTACACACTTCTGCAGGACCTGGCGAGCGGAGAACTTGCCGTAGCCGAGAGCTGCATGGAGATCCTCCAGCTTGCTCATCCCATATTCGGCAGCAACCGCTTCAAAAGCGGCCTTGGGAATACGGGACAGTGACACACCCAGGCGGCGGGCTTCTTTTTCGAGGAACTTCTCGCCAATCTCGATTGCCCGCTCACGCTCATTGGTATTGATAATGTGCTTGATTTTGTTGCGGGCGCGTGAGGTCTTGGCAAAACCCAGCCAGTCCTTGCCTGGCAGATGGCCGGGCTGGGTGATGATATCGACCACATCACCGTTGTGAAGCGTACTGCGCAGCGGCACGATACGGGCGTTGATACGGGCCCCGATACAGGTATTGCCGACTTCAGAGTGCACCGCATACGCAAAATCGATGGGGCTGGAGCCGGTGGGAAGGACGATGACACGGCCCTTAGGTGTGAAGCAGTAGACTTCCTCGGGGAAAAGGTCCAGCTTGAGGGTGGAGGTGAAGTCGTTGGAGTCCTGCATGTCGCGCTGCCACTCGACAAGCTGGCGCAACCAGGCGATACGCTGGTCATCCTGCGCACCGCGGGTCCCCTCTTTGTACTTCCAGTGAGCCGCAATGCCTTCTTCTGCGATGCGGTGCATTTCCTCCGTCCGGATCTGGATCTCGCAGTGCTTGCCCTCCGGCCCGACCACCGACGTGTGCAGCGACTGATAGAGGTTCGGGCGCGGCATCGCGATGAAGTCTTTGATCCGACCGGGCACCGGGCGCCACTCGTGGTGGATGACGCCGAGCGCACCATAGCAGTTTTTTACGGAATCCGTAATGATCCGGAGGGCAAGAATGTCGTAGACCTGGTCGAGGGATATCTTCTGCCGGATCAGCTTTTGGTAGACCGAGAACGCGCGCTTAACCCGCCCCTCGACACGCGCCGGAATGCCTTCACGCCGCAACTCCGCTTCGACGGTCTTTCGCATGTTGTCGATGTAGCGTTCATTGGCGGCTTGCTGCGTGTCGATCGTTCGGGAGACTTCCGCAAAGGCCTCGGAGTCACGGTGCCGGAACGCGAGGTCCTCCAGTTCTCCACGGACTTTGCCCATGCCGAGGCGGTGGGCGATAGGAGCAAAGATCTCCAGCGTCTCTTTGGAAATCCGCTCCCTGCGTTCGGGGCTGAGAGCGGCCAGTGTCCGCATGTTGTGGAGTCGATCTGCCAGTTTGACGATGATGACTCGGACATCATTGACCATCGCGAGGAGCATCTTGCGATAGTTTTCGGCCTGCCGCTCCTCGGCAGATGAGAATTCGATCTTGCTCAGTTTGGTCACGCCATCGACACAGCGCGCGACTTCATCACCGAAGGCTTTCTGGACCTCAGCGCTGGTGGCGGAGGTATCTTCCACGACGTCGTGCAGCAGGCCGGTGACCACGCTGACGGCGTCCATTCTCATACCTGCGAGGATGCAGGCTACGGCCAGAGGATGGAGGATGTAGGGTTCGCCCGAGGCGCGAAGTTGCCCGGCGTGGCAGCGTTCGGCAAAAGCGTAGGCTTTTTCGATGACGGCAAAATCATCTTTCGGACGAGCTTCGCGAAAGATAGTAATCAATTCGGCCAGCGTGGAGGGTTCGGGCGGCGGCGGCGCAAGGCCTTCGTAGACCGCTGGCAGGTCAGCGACATCGATACCGTCGAGTGAGGGTTCCGAATGTATTGCCGTCGGCTCCACCCTTTCATTCTAGGAAACTGCAGTTGCCGGTTCGGCTATTGGCTATTTCCCGGCGGCAACAGCCTTTTCCGCGCGGGTGAGCAGGTCGGCCACTTCGGTCATATCGGAGGCGTAGGCCGAGGCATCTCCCAGATCGGCACGAACCCGCAAGAGATCAGCAAGCGTGATCATGGCGCGGGCATATTCGCCGTCCAGGGCCAGACAGGCTCGCTCAAACTCGATCCCGTCATTAATGTTCTTCAGATGTTTTACCCGGAGTTGTTCGCGCAGCTCGAGGTCGCGAAGGGGCCCGGGGTCTGCCGTTGTCATACCAAGCGAATTGCGGGCGTCTCTGATGACATTTCCCACCTCACTCAGGTAGATGGCACCCAACATGTAGAGGGAGCTTTTGCTGCCGGGGTCCAGCGCGACGACTTTCAGGTTCCACTCTCTGGACCGGACGAACTCGCGCATTTGAAAGTAGATGGTCGCCATTGAGTCAGTGGCCGGAACATTTGCTGCGTCCCGATTCAGAACCTCCTGGCAGGCGGCCAGAGCGGCTTTGCCCACTTCCGCGTTCTCGGTGGAAGTGTCATCGGGGACATAGGCGTGGACCAGCGCGGTGGCGAGGTAAACCCGGGCAGTCAGGAGAGTGGGGGCCCTTTCCACCGCCTTCTGGAAAGACTTGGCTGACGACTGGTACTGCCCGGCCTGAAATTCGCGAACACCAACGTTGAAGGCATCACGGGCGGCAATGGAAAGGGGTTGAGCGAGGGCCGCGAGGGAGGCGATCACTGCAAGCAGAATCAATCGAAGGTGGAAGGCGATCGGGTGCATCTAAGAGCTTCAGGATAGCGGATACCAATACAAAAGGGACGCCCGGCGAACCGGACGTCCCTTTTGAAAACATCAACTTGAAAAGACCTGAACCCGAAACTACTTGGCGTTCGGATTGGCGGCTTTGCGTTCTGCCTTGATCTTGGTGGTTTCCAAAGTCTTCTGAACCCAGTCGTCGGCTTCCTTGACGTCAGCCTGATACTGTTCCTTGGTGTCCTGGAGATCGGCACGATAGCGAATGAGGAGGTTCATGTAGGCCATGGCGTTCTCATACTCGGGATCAACGGCCAGAGCTCGTTTTTCGAACTCAATGCCCTCGGTCAGAGAGGCCCAGTACTTTTCCTTCAGAGCGGCACGTTCCTTGGGGTCCTTGATGGGGCCGGGATCTTCCGGTTTCATCTTGGAGTTGTTACGCGCTTCGCGGTCTGGACCGACAAACTGCGTCCACGGAATCACACCGAGGGTGTAAAGAGCACCCTTATCTTTGGGATCCAGTTCGACTGCCTTGCGGTTCCATTCCTGGGCCTTGGGGAAGTCCTTCATCTGGTAGTAGAGGTTCGCGATGTAGGCTGTGGCGAGAGAGTTCTTCGGGTCCCCTTCGAGCGTCTTGTTGAGTTCCGCCATCGCAGCATCTGCATACTTCTTGTTCTCAGCCGTTTCGGTGCCGGGAATGTACTGCTGAATGTAAGCAGTCGCGAGGTAGATGCGGATGTTGGGGATACTGGGGTCAAGCTCCACTGCCAACTTGAAGTGATCGGCCGCTTCCGGGAAACGTCCGGCTTTGAAGGCTGCGGTGCCGGAATTGATGTTGTCGCGGGCCTTCAGCTTGTCGCAACCAGAGGCGAAGATGGCGAAGCCGGCGATCATGATGACCGCAGTGGCTCTGCGCAACTTGCTTAGGGTAGTGCGGCTGAACGCAAGGCGGCTTGAATTGATGCCAGTCATTACTTGCCTTCCTCCACTTTCGGGGTCATAAGACCAACCTTGTCGATGCCGGCGGAGTGCGCCGTGTCGATGGCTCGCGCCACAACCTGAAACTCCAGTTCCGGATCGCCTTTCACGAAGACAACTTTCTCGGCACGGGTCTTGAAGATGTCAATAAGACGCTCTTCCAGCCTGTTCCAGTCGCTGTCTTCCTGGTTGATCTTCAGACCACCCAGCTTATCAATGACGATCACAACTGTGCGATCATCAGCCTGATTCTGCGGCGCATTCGGCGGCGGGGGCTGGGGCGCGAGAGCGTCCAGACCATGCGGAGACACCGGCGAAATCGCCATAAAAATGATAAGCAGCACCAGCAGAATGTCGATCATCGGCGTCATGTTGACGTCGCTCTTTACTCCACCACCACCGCCAACTGCCATGGACATAGGTCAAAAGCTCCTTAAAAATTTCTCGGGTTCACCTGCGCGTCGGCGCAGGCCTCTATCAGAACTGGGGCGACTACTTGGTCTGCATCTTGTCGAGGCGTCGTGTGTCGAGCACCTGTTCAGTCAGCAAACCAACTTCATCGACACTACCTGCACGCAGGTTGTCGACGACTTCTTCAACTCTTTCGTACTTGGACCGTGCGTCCGCCTTAATATAGACCATTTTGCTGGGGCGACCGGACAGCAGTTCTTTCACAGCCGGAGCCAGATCACTTGGCTCCATTTTCTTTAAGCCGGGGCTGAGGAAGGTCTGGCCATCACGGGTGATTGCCACGATGATGGAGTCTTCCTTATCCGCGTCCGGCATGGTAACAGGATTGCGGGTGAGGGCCAGATCCACCGGGATACTCTTTGAGAGCATGGGCGTGATGACCATGAAGATGATCAGCACGACGAGCATGACGTCGACCATCGGGGTTACGTTGATGTCGGCTACGGGTGGTGCCGCTTTCTTTTTTTCCATTTCCGGTTTCTCCTGATTATTTTGCCCGGGACCTTAAGAGTCCGGGGCCGAACTCTTGCCGCAGCGCACGCCAGTTGTGCGCTGCGACAGGTTCGAAATCAACTCGCGAAAAGCTCCGCGTTACTTACTTGCGTGAGGCCGAACGGGCCTGCGCGCGCTTCAGGAAGTAATCAACGAGTTCGGAACTGGAGTTGCCCATTTCCACGTCGAAGGCATCGCAACGGCCCGTGAAGTAGTTGAACATCCAGACGGCGGGAACGGCGACGAACAGACCGATAGCGGTGGTGACGAGCGCTTCCGAAATACCACCGGCGATCGCGCCGATACCGGGGGTCTTTTCCGCAGCCATCGTTTTGAAAGCATTGATGATACCGACGACCGTACCGAACAGGCCGACGAAGGGAGCAGTGGAACCGATGGTGGCCAGAGCACTGACGCCGCGCTTGAGTTCAGCGTGGACGATGGCTTCGGCGCGTTCGAGGGCACGCTTGGAGGCTTCGATTTCTTCGCCCGAGATTTCTGCACTACCCTGGTGGGCGTTGAATTCCTGGAGGCCTGCAACAACGACCTTGGCGAGGTGGCTCTTCTTGAAACGATCAGCAATCTTAATGGCCTCGTCGAGCTTTCCTTCACGGAGAGCGCCGGCGACGGCGGGGGCGAACTGGCGGCTCTGCTTACGCGCCGCGTTGAACGCCATCAGACGATCGATCATGACACCAATCGACCAGGCTGACATAAGGAACATGATGATAACGACACCTTTGGCCAGGCCACCCATCTGCATCCAGAGGTGACGGAAGTCCCAACCGGGTGCTCCGGATTCCTGCAATAGCATGAGTGCCCAAATCTGCATCTGTAAAAGCATTGTGTTTATTCTCCTGCGAGTTGATTTAAGTTAGTGGTACTGCAGTCTTGTGTTACTGGAATAAAACCAGCCAACCTCGGAACTACTGGCTAAGCGTGAAGTTGACGTCGATTGTGGTGATGACAACCACCGGCTCCCCGTTGAGGAGGGTGGGCTTGTACTGCCACTGTTGTACAGCCTGCATGGCCGCCTGCACCAGAAGGGGCGGGCCGCTGATCATTTTGAGATTCTGAATGGTTCCGTCCTTACCGATTTCGGCCTCGAACTTAACCGTTCCCTGAACGCGGGCGGCTTTCGCCAGCGGGGGATATACGGGCTTCGGCTGACGGATCAGGTTCGCCTGCTGCACATTGCCACCGACCCGGAT
>RGPS01000180.1 GCA_010084195.1 Terriglobia bacterium | reverse complement strand
TCACGGATTTCATCTCCCCCGGTCTGGCAGCGCGGACCAGCGGAGGCAAGCACGGGCTGAGCGAAAGTTTTAAGCGGCTGGTCGTTCGCGCAGGCTTGGACACGATGACGGTGAAGGGGAAGGGTTCGCACCAGTTCAGCCGTCGCACCTTCCACTCCTTGCGCTACAGCTTCAACTCGGCATTGGCGAACGCAGGTGTGAGCCAGGAAATCCGCGTCAAGTTCACCGGCCACTCCTCGAATGCGATGAACGACCGCTACACCAAGCTGGATCAAAAGCCGCTGGGTGATGCGATCAAGAAGCTGCGAAATTTGGATGAGGAGTGAGAGGCTAGTGTGCTAACGAACGTGAGCTAAACAGGGAGAGCGGTCTTGACGGCTTGAAATCATTTCGGGGCCAGTCAGAATCCGCGCGTGCCCAAGCGAAAGCCCGAAAAACGTGGTAGACGCAAGCGAGTGATTGATGAGCAGGTCGTCGTTGCCGGGCCGGCAGACGTCCTACCAGCGACCCAGTTTGTTCGTGTCACCGAGGAGTTGAAGCGTGCTGCCACGGCTGCGCTGGCGGCATTCGCATCGTTGCATCCCGACGATCTCGCCGAGGCCCACATGGAGGCAGTGAGTCTGAAGCATGATGGAATCGAATCAGCTCAGGCAGTAGCGCAGGCGGCGAAGCATCTGGCCAATTTCTTTGCACAAAAACATTGGCAGATGCAGAAGGTGCATGAACGCGTGGAGGTGGAGGCGGATGGAGAGCACGGCCGGGTCAACCTGCCGTGGGATCTCCTGCTGCCGGGCTATTTCAACACGCTGATCGCGGATGCTGCTCAGACCGAACTCGAACTGCTGGAGATCGATGTGTGGCTGGTTGAGGCGGCGAGGTTGTTCTGCACCACATTTCCGACAGAGAACCTCATCCGTGTCGACCTGGTGCCCCGAGCAGACGAGTGCAAATCGGATGAGTTCTTTGAGTGCGAGAAGGTGGCTCCGGCCCTGCTCAAGGCTTTGCGGGGCGTCGCTGCGGCTTTGGTGAAGGCAGCGGTCACTAGTCCTCATCACACGGTCACAATCACAGGCAAGGAGTTCAGCGAATTGGAAATCAAGAGCGATGAGCAGGTCGTTGAGTTTGGGAAAAAGAACGCGGCGCGACGGGCGTTGTTGGCGCTGGGGTTGTTGCGAAACCGAGTCGATTTCACGGTGGAGGAGTTCGCCACGCTCTATCTGGGCAAGCCATCGGACGAGCCTGGCAAGACGTTCAACAATGCGATGAAGGAATTGCGCAATTTCTTGCCGCGCCTGGATTACGAGATCGATTGCGGGCAACGGCGAATATCAAGACTGGTGTTCAAGAACGTGCCCGCAGAGGCCGTAATTCAGGAGATTCTTCAACTGCTCTACCGCGAGTAGGCAGACGCTAATCTACAGTTTGGAGGGCCGGTCAGAGCGGTTTTTTCACTTGGGAGCGAGGAATTCTCCTTGGTGTCCACTATTTCTCCTTGAGCACCTCTTGGAATTTTTCACGCCGCAACTTCCATGGCAAATTACCCATTAGCCAGCAGTGGTTTCGTCGGGGTCACGGAAATGACCGGTGCGCGAGTGCGACGACGAGACCGGCATAAGATAAGCCCGGTGCTGACTGCGGTGCCGGGTGTGTTAGATACGCTACATTACTATGGAAGAGCTAGAATTAGTCGAGACGCCTGTCTTGACACCTGAAGAAACCGGCGAGGTTAAGCCGGCTGAGAAGATCGCAAAGGAAACGCCAGCGACGGCGGCCACCACGGTGACGGCGGTGTGTGTGGACGTGGTTGATTTGGGCTTGGTGGATACGGACTGGGGCCGCAAGCCGCGTCTGAAGTTCGTCTTTGAACTAGGCGAGATGAAGGCCAACGGCTACCCCGCCACTGCCAGCCGGACGTTCACGAAATCTCTGCATGAGAAGAGTGCGTTGCGACCGGCGTTGGAGGCCTGGCTGGGACGCACCATGAACGAGCAGGAACTCGCCAAGGGGTTTGCCTACGCGAAGCTGAACGGAAAGTCCTGCAAGCTGACACTGCTCCCCGCCCTCAGCGAAAGCGGCCAGGCCTATAACAGGATCGAGGCCATCAAGCCCGCCGGTGAATCGGCGTTAAAACCCTCCGGAACGTATCGGAGATGGACCAACAACTAGGAAACCTGGCCCGCAACCTCATGCTCTTCACCGGGCGTGAGGCGTGGGCCATTACCAAGAGACTGATATGATTGACACTAAACTAACGCCCGGCAGCGCGAACAATGCTGCCACCAAAACCGCGTCCCAAATCGCCGAGCAGGTCGTCGGCGAGATGACGTGGATCAGCGAGACCCAAGGATACTGTCGGTGTCCGGGTCATGCCCAGCACACCAACCAGAGTGGGCGGCGCGATTGCGTCGTCTACCTCGACCGCGTGCCGACCGTGCATTGTCTCCACGCGAGCTGTGCCTCGACGGTGGAGCGCAAAAACCGCGAATTACGTGAGGCCATCCGCGCCGGGCATGTCAGTGGCGCACCTGAGCCATCAGCCCGTGAGCTGAAGCGACTCATGGATGCACGCCAGCGGTGTGAGCGGATACGGACGCGTGCGTCGAAGTCCCAGCCGGTAGTGTTGAAGCACTGGACTTGGCGCTACGATGAAATCGTTGCCTCGTCTCCGACCACGATACCCGAAGCGAGAATTGACCAGACCCGGCTGCTGCTGGGCGCGTTCAAGCCTAGCGATGTCGTCTGGATAGGCGACCGCAGCGACTCCGGCCAGCCCGACTGCAGCGTCTGCTTCAAGCCCGTCGAGGAATGGTTGAGGCACGACGAGTTCAACAGCCAGTTGATCTGCCCGGTCGCCTTCAAGCCCGGCTGTCACTCGCGGAGCAATGATAACGTCGTGGCCCGTAGGTTCCTGGTGGTCGAGTCCGATACCTTGTCCAAGGATGAGGTCGGCGCGGTGTTCAGATGGCTGAGGGAGGTGGTCGGCGCGGAGCTGGTCGCCGTCATCGACACGGCCGGCAAATCGTTGCATGCGTGGTTTGTTTGGCCCGGTGAGGATCAGCTCGATGACATGAAGCTGGTGCTGCCTGCCCTCGGTTGTGACCCCAAACTCTTCACTGCGTCCCAGCCTGTGCGTTTGGCTGGTGGATTGCGTGACGGCAAGGTCCAAAACCTGGTCTTCTTCAACCAGGGAGGTGTGCGATGAAAAACCTGATCGAATCCTTACCGTTGCCGGCGGTGTATTACCGACCCGAGACATCCCCGTGCTACTACCGTCAAGACGACGTGGGGAAGTGGATGAAGGTGGACCTGACGAGCGTGCGCAGTTTTGTCGCCTGCCAAGGCTACGACACCCGCCGCGCGGAGGGCACCACCGAGGCCGACCAGTGCGTGTTGAAGCTGCAGGAGCGGCAGAACGTGGCCTATGCTGGTCCCTTGGCGGGCTACCGTGCCGGGCTGTATTGGATGAACCAGAACCGCGTGCTCGTCACCGAGTCCCCGCGCTTCATCGAACCGCAGGCCGGCGAGTGGCCGACGTTGAATGCCTTGCTGGACGCGATGTTTGGCGACGACGAGCTGGGCCAGCGAGATCACCTGCTGGCCTGGTGGAAGCTCGCAGTAGCGAGCGTTCGCGCCGGGCGCGTCCAAGCCAGCCAGATGCTAACCTTGGCGGGGCCGCCAGGGTCGGGCAAGTCGCTCACCCAGCAGCTCATCACCGAGACCTTGGGCGGACGCAGTGCCAAGCCCTACCTGTTCATGTGCGGCAAGACCACGTTTAACGCGGACCTGTTTCGCGCCGAGCATCTGGTCATCGACGACGAGGCCGAGGACATCACCATCGAGAAACGCCGGCATTTCGCGGCGAGCATCAAGGCGTTCTGCGTGAACCCCGAGCAGCACTGCCACGGGAAGAACAAGGATGGTCTTACCTTGACGCCCGTGTGGCGGCTGACGTGCTCGGTGAACGACGACCCGGAGCGGTTGCAGGTGCTGCCGCCTCTGGACGATGACGTGGCCGACAAGATCATCATCCTCAAGGTGGAGGCCGGAGCCATGCCGATGCGCAGCGACTCACCTGAAGCCCGTGCCGCCTACTGGGCGCGGCTGAAGGCGGAGCTGCCAGCCTTCCTGCATGACCTCGATCAATGGAAAATCCCGGAGGCACTACGCGTGGATCGTTACGGTCTCCGCCACTTCCACCACCCCGAGATCGTGGAGGTGCTGCGGCACGCCACACCTCAAATGAGGTTGCTGGACCTGATCGACGAGGACTACTTCCGCTGCCCGGCAGACCTGGCCGGCACCCGCCAGCGTGACCCGTGGGACGCGACTGCGGCAGAAATCGAACGGCATCTGCAACGCCTGGATGGCCCGGTGGCGAAACAGGCTGGCCAGCTGCTGCGTCACCACTCCAACATCGGTGACTACTTGGGCCGTCTGTTCAGGTCGCAACCAGAGGAAGGGGGACGAATCTCCCGCCGCATAGTCAATGGCAAGACGCGATGGACGATCCAGCCCCCGCCGCTGCCTGCGCCACCGCCAAGGTTGCACGCCGGTCCATCAGTTGAAGAAGAACCGCCTGTCTGCCCATGCCCACCAGGCTAGGCTGCGTAGGCGATGAACATGGCGGGCGGTCATCACTTTGGCCGCCCGCCTTCGTTGTTAGTGGGGTGGAGGGGTGGAGCGAGGTTTTGGGTTCAGACCGTGTGAAAATCACGCAGCGCCAGCCAGAGGCACTGCGAGGGTGGAAAGGGTGGAGCAAGGTTGCCAACTCATACCCGGAAAAAACACATTCCAGCAAGCCAGGTGGAGAGGTGTATCCCTTATATTAAATCAAATCAGAAATTTTTTAGAGGGAGAGAGAGAGGATATAGGGAGAACGGACTGGGAGTGATTTCTCCCAGTATGAGTTGGCAACCTTGCTCCACCCTTCCACCCGACTTGTCCTCGCCCGCAATCGAGCCCCGTGTTTTCCATCGGCCCAAACCGTCAACCTCGGTCCACCCTCCCACCTGGTTGTTGCGCCTCCCTCGCCCTGTCCACAGTCCCCTGCGTCGCTCATCCACACACGCTTGGCCTGCTCTCGGTATGGCCCTCACCCTGCGCCTACAAGCCCACAGGATGCATTGTGTGGTCGTAGCTGAGGCTGGGCGGGGTCCATCATCTCGAAGCCTCTACGGGTCGGCTAGGGAGCGGCATGGAAAAACGTGCCAACCTGCACGATCAGCCGTAAAACAACGACGAACCTGCCCCACTGCCCACCTGGTCTGCGTCGATGTGGAAAACGACGAAGTTGGCTTCCCTTCTTCCAGTGCCCTGTTACGATCAATTCGGTCACCACCATGAAAGCCAACGCTCTCGCAGTTGCCACCAAGCCCAGGACATCCGTTCCCGTAAAGGCCAAAGCCCCTGAGGCCCTTGCGACGAAGGCGAAAAAGGCACCTCCCGAGAAACCGACATTGGCAAGTTTGACGAAGGCCCTTACTGAAAAGCAGCAGGAGACGTTGAAAAAACTGGCAGTGGAAATCTCGGCGTGTGACAAGGACGCATCTTCGGCGACCAAAAGCAATTACGAGGCGTTCGCGAAGAAGGCCCGTGCTTGCTCGAAGCTTCAAGAAATGTTGGGCGACGGCAACTACCCCGCCTACATGGCCATCAAATTCAAATATCAGAAATCCCACGCCTCGCGCTGGGCGCTGGCCGGGGAGGTGCTGGCCGTAGCTTCCCCAGCTGGGGACGACAAATTTCTGAGTTCCGAAGCCCATGTGCGACCGTTGACTGGGCTGAAAGAAAACGACTTGAAGGCCGTGCTGGCTCGGCTCAAGCAATGGCAGACTTGGTCTCCGACCCTAGCACTAACGTCGGCGTGGTGTGAGGCTGCCGTCCAGCTTCAAAAAGCGAACCCGCTGCCTGACACCGAGCCTGACCCCAAAGCGGAGGCCGTGGAGAAGGTGCTTAAACTGTTCAGGGGTGTGAAAGCATCACTGCCGGCCAGCGTTAGCAAGAAGGTCGCCGACGATCTCACTAAATTCGAGATGGCGGTCAGGGAAATCGGACGGCACGCCACCACCGGAATTTCTTGGACCGAAGCAACGTGGAACCCGCTGCACGGTTGCGCCTACGCCAGCCAAGGCTGCAAGTTTTGCTATGCTGCCAAGCAGATGGCCACCCGGTTGAAACACCGTTATCCGGGACTGGCAGAGGAGAGGGTCGTGAAGGAGGAGAAGCTCTATTTCTTCACCAACAAGATCCTCCTCGATCCCAAAGACCTGGCCGAACCGCTAGCCGACCGCACGCCCAAACGCTACTTCGTCAATTCAATGTCCGACCTCTTTCACGAAGGAGTGCGGGAGGACTTCATCAACGCGGTGTTCGACGTGATGGAGCGCGCATGGTGGCATCAGTATCAAATTCTCACCAAACGCCCCGAGCGAATGGCCACCTACAGCCAAAGGCGTTATGCAGACCGGGAACCCCCACCACACATCTGGCTCGGCGCCACCATCGAGAATCAGGAGGAGTTCGACAAACGGATCAAGCATCTTGCCGCCACCAAAACAGCCGTCCCTTGGTTGAGCTGCGAGCCGTTGCTGGGGCTGATCAATCTGGGCGACAAGAAGCAGGTCGAGTGGGTTGTGGTCGGCGGGGAGAGCGGCTCGACACGTAAAATGGAAAAGGAATGGGCCACATCCTTGAGAGATCAGTGCGAAAAACTCGGCGTTAATTTCTTTTTCAAGCAGTGGGGGGATTACGACGAGAACGGCATCAAGATCAAGAGGGGCAAGAAGAAAAGCCGTGAACTTCCACTGCTGGACAAGGCAGTTCACGGCGATTACCCGATGGAGATAAACCTCGATCTCCTCAAACGGGCTGGCGAAGCGAAAGAACCCGACGCGATCTGGAAGCTGCTGCGTGGATGCCTCCAGGTCACCATCCCGAAGCCGAAGACAACCAAACGCTGAAGGGCAGTACACAGGACAACGGTCATCGCCAAACTTTGGCGGCTTCGTGGGATTTCATCATTCGTTGCGCTTTTTCCTTGCGCAGCATGTATTAGTGAGTATAATTCTAATATCAGCTATAGGAATTAACCCGCTGATTAAACCATGGAGTTAATATGCCGTTAATATGTCAGATACCATCAGATGAAACCTACGATCTTCCCGAAGGCCGCTTCAAGGCTCGGCTGGTGAAGGTCCGTCCCCACACCAAGCAGTCCAGCAAGGGTTCCACCAACATCGTCCGCCTGTTGTTTGAAGTCGATGTCCCCAGCCTCCGTAACAAAACCGCGATGGCTGGCCGGAACTTCATCATTGATCTCCGCCGCCAAAGTGACCTGCGTGGTTTCTTGGAGGCGTGGCGTGGGGTTGAACTGTTTGCCAATCCCAGCCAACCACTCGATTTGGAACTCCTCGTCAACGAACCCGCCGAGGTGGTGTTGCGGCATATCAAGAACCCCAGCCACCCGCGCCCCTACGTGCTGATTGAGTCCATCCATCCGCCCGGCTCCTTATGGCTGACCAGTGCTGAAACCGCTGAACTTGAGCAGGCAGCGTAGTCGGTGTTGAGAAACAGGAGGTCGCAGATGAGCAATCACCACAGGCAGCGGGAATGGTATAGCGAGGCCAACCAGCAGAAGCTCCGGGAGGCTAGGCAACGATGGGACTGGTCGGAATGGCTGCTCGCGAAACTCAGGGTTGAGGATGGAAGTCCGGCGAAAGCATTCACCGACGAGGAGATTCTGGCATGGCACCACCAACTGACAATCCGCTGAACCAACGACTGTTCACCGGCGAAGAACTCGGCAAAGCTTGGGTCTACGGGGAGCCTGCATCATCAAGCAAGCCCCTGACACCTTCGCATTGGTTCGGCCACCACTTCCCCGACGCCGCCAGCCAGCACGGGTCCCCATTTTTGGAGACAACTGAGACGGATAGTAACGGCTTGCAATTGACGCGGATCGTCGCGCTAAACGTGGAGTTCTTCGCTGCGCTCCTCGGTGGCGATTCACGTTTGGGACATCGCGTCATCTTTTATCCCCCGGAAGGCCGCTTCTACTACAAGGAGGTTGACGGGATCTTCCACGTCGCCGCTGAGGGCCGTCTAGCCTCATTGCTGGCCGCCCTGTTGCTGCGCTGTGCCGGGGAGATGCCGCTGACTGTGGACCGCCGGCCGCTCTTCGTTGAGTTCCGCGAAGAGCAGCGGCTGATCGAGGTGGTGAGAAAATCCCGCTCAACTCTGGCGGTGGCAGAGGGTTTCTTCGGTGTGGACTCCGTAAACCGTCGCGCAGCTGGGCCTGAGAGTATCGACCAGACCGCCCGCAGCTTCGTGGACAGCAGCGTGGAGATCGCCGAGGGAACGATGCGGTTGACGGTCGGAGAACTCTTTGCGGCGTTTCTTGAATACTGCCGGTTGAACGGGGTGCAGATCCAACAGCAGGGTGACCGGAAGCTGAAGCGCATGGTGGTGGAGACAGTGAACCAACATCATGGAGTTCGATTGCGACATGACTTGATGGACAGCCGGGGCAGGTGTGCGAAGGGCTGGAGCGGGTTGATGTTCAGGAACCAAGCGCTCAATGGCTATGAACTGGCACGAAACTGAGGGGCGGAATGGAAACCGCATCCGTGGAGTCCGTCGCCTGGAAATTCTCAGGAAAACAACGCATCCGTCTCCTTCATGGCCAACTTCAAGCCAGCGACCCCGCTACACCTTGAGCCGTCGCAGCAGTTCCGCTGGCTTGATGATTTCGATCCCGAACGGCTTGCCCATGTCGAGCAGGTCCTTGTCGTAAGCGGTGACAATCTTCGCTCCGGCACCCAGCGCACACGCCAGAATCGGATCATCGTTACGGTCGCGTGAGCGTTGTTTGCCCAACGGTGCTGGTTGAATGGTCCGCACGTTGGCCAGATACCAATTTAGCATCGGCTTGGGGTCATGGGGAAATTTGCCAGCCGCAGCCAACTCTTCCGTCTTGGCTCGGGCTTCAGCGATTGTTTCCGCAGTGGCGTAGGCGATCAGCCGCCGCCGGGCCACCATGACGAGACACTGGTAGGCTTCACCGCGCCAGCCAATGCCGGCCAATACAACGCTGGTGTCGAAGACGATTTTCACTTCGACCGCCGTGAAGAGCGCCTTAGCCGGGACAACTCGCGCATCATCGCTGGCGGCGGCTCACCCACCGGCGCTTCCTTCATCGCCTCACGGACAACCGCCAGATCCTCCTCAATCCGCTGTTGACGACGATGGCGGAGGAGATCCCGGACATACTCGCTGAAGTTGCCGAACCCGCCCGTCGCCATGTCGGTCCGGGCAAAGGCGTCGAGTTCATCGGTGAGGGCGATGTTGGCAGTTTTGGTAGCCATGCCGACAATCTAGCTTCCCCCCATTAGTTGTCAAACCTTGCCAATCATCTTTTCCACTCCCCCTCCCCTCCCGGCCTGCTGTGACGCCTAAAAAAGTGGCATAACGCTTGGAGAAAGTCGCTGTCGGCTGTGTAGCTGGCGGCTGGATCTTCCTCAAAGGCATTGATGTCCTTCAACGACATCAACGCTTTTCGTCATCCACCCCGTCGGAAAAGAAAGGTTCCTATGTCCCCCCATACCGGTGAAATGCTGCTCAACGAAGTCGCCCCCCGTATCCGTTCAGCCGTGCCCCATTGCGTCCTGACGGTCGGTTGTGAAGACGCCGAGGAACTGATCCAAGACACCATCGCAATGGCTGCCAAGCTCTACGACAACGCGGAGAAGGCGGGAAAAACGGTCACTCCCGGCAACATCGCCTACTACGCCATCCTGCACGCGAAATCTGGACGCCGCGCTTATGGCCAGAGCAAGACCGACCCGTTGCACCCATCCACGCAGCTGAACGGACGTGCCCGCTTGGATGGTCTCGATGATGCGGTCAAAACGGAGGAAGGCTCTGATGATCCCCTAGTGTTGTCCGACGTGTTCAGCAACGAGCAGGAAGATCCGTCAGTGAAAGCAGCCAGGAAGGTGGATTGGGAGATGTTTCTGAACACTCTCAACGAACGCCTCATCGCGATCCTCAACGTGCTGGCCGAGGGTGGGTGTCTCAAAGATGTGGCGATCAAATTCAAGGTCAGCAACTCCACGATCAACACGAACCGAATCCAGCTCGCCGTTAAGCTCAGGGAGTTCTTCGGGGCCGACATCCTCAAAGACCTCGCCCGCATCCCCCAATGGCGAAACAACCTGCTGGCCCATCGCGAATTCCTGGCTTGTCGTGAGGAGCGCCAGCCCTGTTGATTGTTGATGATCCAAGCCCGGAGAGTTTGATCCTCTCCGGCGCTACAACCCCAACAACCCCAGTCCATGTCGATCAACCTCAATGCTGAACCTCAACTGGAAGACGCTGCAAAACGGTGCCGCTGTGATACTGGTCCTCTACATCCTGCCCAAGATCCTCCCGTGGCTGCTGCTCTTCGCCGTCGTTGCTGCTGTGGTCTGGCTCAACCGTCGCACAAATCGTCGCAGGGTAAGAGGGAAACGGTGTCGGTGTCGTCGCGATCAATGCCGTTGCCGCTAAACCGTTTCAACCAACTCCTCAGCCTATCCTGACTTCAACGTCGGGGTAGGCTGGGGGCTGGGTTGCATGCACTCGTGAGGCCAAATTTTTAGCTCTCAGCAGATTCTCCGGTGCTGAAATCGAGGCCGTGTTCTTGGAGGCGATGTTTGCTGCCTTTGAACGCGGCGATGAGCCTACCGAGATGGACGTTGCTGCTTCAATGACCAGCTTCGTGCCGTTGTCGAAGCTGATGGCCGAGCAGATTGCTGGGCTGAAACAGTGGTCGGTTGGCAGAGCTCGTCCGTCAACCTCCACCCCTGCAACTTCTTTGAAAACAAGGAAGCTGGGAGTGTGAGGTGGGGAGAAGGAATCGGGTCACACCGATTCTTTCTTTTAGCTGTGGGCAGCGTCTGCATAATTCTCCACGCTAAGAGCCGTCACGCGCCATGTCACCGCAACGCTGGAAAGCCATCACGCCCTCCCAATCGGCTTGGGAGTCCGAGGCGTTGGAATACCTGCGGGTGGGATTGCCCGACCACGAGCCCTACATGGCGTGGTCGAACTTCGAGTTCCTTGCGGACGACGGCACGATCAATGAGATCGACGTGCTGATTCTGACCCCGATGGGGTTCTTTCTCGTCGAGATCAAGAGTCGGCCGGGCATC
>RGPS01000179.1 GCA_010084195.1 Terriglobia bacterium | reverse complement strand
CGACTCCAAAGCCAGCCCTCTGCCGCTGAACGAGGCCCGGGCCGGCAGCCCAAACATCGTCTATATCCTTCTCGACGACACGGGCTTTTCTGACCTGCACTGTTACGGTTCGGAAATCGCCACGCCCAACATTGACGCTCTTGCCGCGCGTGGCCTGCTCTACAACCAGTTCCACAGCAAGGCCGTCTGCTCACCGTCGCGCGCCTCTCTACTCACGGGACGCAACAGCCACGCGGTGGGCATGAAGGAACTCGCCGATGTCGACCAGGGCTATCCGAGTGCCCGCGGTCGCATCACGCCCGCTGCCGCCACTATTGCCCAGATCCTGCAGTCGAGCGGTTATTCCACCTACGGCGTCGGCAAATGGCACCTCGTCCCCAACGCCGATCAGAAGATCGCCGGTGACCGCACCCATTGGCCGCTCCAGAAGGGCTTTGACCGCTGGTACGGCTTCCTCAGCGGCTGGACCGACCAATATCATCCGTCGATAATCGAAGACAATCACCCCATCGAACGACCAAACAAGCCGGACTATCATTTCTCAGTCGATATCGTTGATCAGGCCATCCGCATGATCGGTGACCATAACTCCGCTGATGCGAAAAAGCCGTTCCTGTTGTATACGGCCTTCAGCGCCACGCACGCGCCCATTCAGGTCCCTAAATCGTATATCGACAAATATGCTGCGGAATACAGGAAAGGCTGGGATAAACTCCGCGAGGAGCGCCATCGCCGCCAGATCGAGCTGGGTGTGATCCCGCGCGATACCCAGCTGCCGCCCCGCAACCCCGGTGACCCCGCGTGGGACAGCCTCAGTGACGAGGAGAAGGCCGTGTTTTCACGCTTCATGGCCGCGTTCGCCGGTTTTCTCGAATTCGCCGACGAACAGATCGGTCGCCTTGTGCGCTTCCTGAAAGAGCGCAATTTATTTGACAACACAGCCATTTTCCTGATGTCCGACAATGGCGGTGCCCCCGAAGCCGGCAATAAAGGCGGCTTCGCCTACCCGTACCGCGACGCCACCACCGTCCACCAAATGTTTTTGCGGCTCGACGATCTGGGTGGCGAAAAAACCCAACCGCTCTACCAGCGGCCGTGGGCTGCTTTGTCCGACACACCGCTGCGCTATTACAAACTTTGGCCGTACCGCGGCGGTCGCCAGACTCCCTGCATCGTCTCGTGGCCCAATGAAATCAAAAATTTCGGGCTGCGCAGGCAATTTGTGGATATGATCGACATCACGCCAACCGTGCTCGATATCACCGGTATCGCAGCCCCGGGGGTATTCCGCGGCGTATGCCAAATGCCGATCCACGGTAAGAGCATCCGCGCCACCTTCAACAATCCCCAAAGCCCCAATCCCCGCGACACCCAGTATTTCGAACTTTGGGGCAGCCGCGCCATCTGGCACGACGGCTGGAATGCCGTCGCCATCCACCAGCCCGGTACCGACTTCGATTCCGACCGCTGGGAACTTTACCACGTAGACCAGGACTTCTGCGAAATGCACAACCTCGCGTCCCAATTTCCGGAAAAGCTGGCGGAAATGAAACAACTCTGGTGGACCGAGGCCGCCCGGAACGGTGCCCTTCCTCAACTCGAAGCCCCTGCTTCCCGCCAGCCCACTTACGACCAGGCTTTGCCCCCGCGTTAAGGCGTTTTCGCAACGAGCATCCCCGGGGGGGGCCTCCATGTATTGGCGGCAAAGTCGCAGTCTGTTGACCCTTGCAGGCCTGGGCACGGGAGGTTGGGGAGATTCAATTCAACACCTGATGCCGCATATGTCGCAGGTGTGACTACGTGAACTTGTTTGGGCCCGCAGAGCCACGGCAAACAACCAAACAGGACGAATAATGCCCTTGATCTTCTCGGTCCGGACTGTGCGGACCTTCGCCTGAACTGCCGGACCGCCATAATTTGAAGATTCGAACTCGCCCTCAGCTTCCTTCAGAAACGTGTCGAAGCAATTGTCCCATCAAGACAATTGGATTTTTGTTCCATTCCATCCCACCAATATCACGACACGGGGAGCCCCCGTCATTTGCGACAAAAGTCTTACACACGACGCTTCCGAAGCCTGATAACTTGAAGGAGCAATGATAGAAAACTCCCAGGGCGCTTCGGATACGATCGCTCCCATACGCAACAGAATCAACTGGATCACGATCATCGCTCTGATCGTTTTCCACATCGGTGCCGTAGCCGCCCTGTTTATGTTCACGTGGAAGGTCTTCTTCGCCACGCTGGTCCTCTACTGGTTCTCCATAGGCCTCGGTATCAGCATGGGCTACCACCGTCTCCACACGCATCGGTCCTACAAGTGCCCGGTCTGGATGGAATACCTGTTCGCCATCTGCGGTACCCTCAACCTCGAAGGCGGACCGATTTTCTGGGTCGCCACGCACCGCATCCACCACCAGAAATCCGATCAGCCCGGAGACCCGCACTCGCCCCACGACGGCGCCTTCTGGTCACACATGGGCTGGATTCTCTTCGGCGAAGCCAACCATTCCAACACCAAAGCCATGGCGAAGTTCGCCCCGGATCTCGCGAAACACAAGTTCTATATCTGGCTCAACAACTGGCATTGGGTCCCGCTGACAATCCTGGGCGCGATCCTGTACGCCATCGGCGGCCTGCCCATGCTGTGCTGGGGCGTTTTCTTCCGCGTCAGCTTTGGCCTGCATGCTACCTGGCTGGTGAACTCGGCTTCCCATATGTGGGGCTACCGCCGCTTTGTTACCCGTGACGATTCCCGCAACAACTGGTGGGTCGCGCTGATGACCTTCGGCGAAGGCTGGCACAACAACCACCACGCCCACCCCAGTTCCGCACGGCACGGCCTGGCCTGGTTCGAATTCGATCCTTCCTGGCTGACCATGAAGCTGCTCAGTGCTCTCGGCATCATCTGGGATGTCAAGGTTGCAAAGCTCCACAGTCCGGTCGTCGAAGAAAAAATGGCTGCATAACTCAGGGCGCTGCTGCGGCGGCGCTATCGTGAAGACATGATAGGAATTGGCCGACGTAAAACGATCGCATTCATCGCGCTCGGCGTCGGCCTTATTCTTTTTACGCTGCTCCTGTACTTCGGCTCGCTGGTCCTCGATTGGCGAGCCGGCGTTCGTTTGTTCCTCGGCATCATCCTTTTGGCTGCAATTATCGCCGGCGTCGTTCTGAATACCGTCTTTCTGGTTCGCGAAATCCGGCGGGGTGAACAACATGATGCTTTCATAAACGCCGTCACTCACGAACTGAAAACGCCGATTGCCTCCATCCGACTCTACGCCGAGACCCTCAAGTCGCGGACCGTGGAGGACGAGAAGCGTCAGGAGTTCTACGGCATCATTCTGGCCAACACGGATCGCCTCACCAGCACCATTGAGCAGATTCTCCGTACCGGGCGGATCGGAGCGTCCGGCCGCCCGCCCAACCTGGCCCCCATGGATCTGACCGAAGTGCTTTCGGAGACCGTGGAACGCGCCCGCACCCTGCACAAACTTGGTAGCGAAGGCGTGCAGTTTCAGGCGGGCCCGCCGCTGCCTATCATCGGCGATCTGGAAGAAATTCGTGCGGCGATCTCGAACCTGGTGGACAACGCCCTCAAGTACTCTGGCCAGGGAGCCCGGGTCACCGTTTCCGCCGAAGCCGAGCCCGAAGGCCGTTACGCCGTCATTCGAGTCGCCGACAATGGCCCCGGCATTCCAGGCTCAGAACTGAAGCGGATTTTCAAACGTTTTTACCGCATGCACGGCCCGCTGGCCACCCGCGTGAAAGGCATGGGCCTCGGGCTGTTCATCGTGCGTTCCGTCGCCCGGCGACACGGCGGCAGGGCATGGGCGGAGAGCGCCGGACCCGGTCGCGGCAGCACCTTTATCGTTCAGTTACCTCTGGCCAAATGACCCAACTACTGATAGTCGAAGACGAACTGGACCTGGCCGAAGGTCTGCGCTTCAATCTGGAACAGGAAGACTATCAGGTGGACCTGGCCGAGACGGGCGAAGATGCCCTCCGGATGCTGCTGGCCGAGCCCCACAAGGACTACGACCTGGTCATTCTCGATGTGATGTTGCCCGGTATCAGCGGCTTTGACGTCGCGGAGGAAATGCGCCGCAACGGACAGTTTGTGCCCATCCTGATGCTCACCGCCCGCGGCCACTCTGAGGATGTCCTCAAGGGCTTCACCGCCGGAGCCGACGACTATCTCACCAAGCCATTCGAACTGGAAATCCTCATCGCCCGCCTCCGTGGCCTGCTGCGCCGGGGCCAGTGGACACGAGCCCAAAGCCCTGCCCAGCCCCCCGAACCGGACTCCTTCGTCTTCGGCGGAAAATCCGTCCACTTCGATCTTCTGGAGCTGCACGTACGCGGCGAAATCTTCAAGCTGACCCTGATGGAAATGAACGTCCTGCGCCACCTGATTCGCAACGCCGGACGGCCCGTTGCCAGGGGCGCGATGCTGGAAGCCGTATGGGGTCTGCGGGAAGACACCGACACCCGAGCCCTCGATAACTTCATCGTCAGATTGCGCCGGTACATTGAGGACGACCCCGGCAAGCCCCGCCACCTCATCTCCGTAAGAGGCGTCGGCTACCGTTTCGACGCCACCCCGCAGTAGTTCGGGGCACCGGCGCTACGCCAGCAGCGCAGCCGTTTTCAGAATCGCCACCGCGCTGGAGCCATGCGAAATCTCCCCGGCCATCACCTTAGCCACGGCCTCCCGAAGGGGCATCCGAACCACTTCAATCAACTCCCCCTCCTCATGCTCCACCGGAACCCGTGTCAGGCCGCGCGCCAGAAACAGATAGTTCTGGCAGTTCAGCATCGTCGTAAAAGGGTCCACCATCCCCAGCGAGGTCCACTCAACAGCCTCCACGCCGGCCTCCTCGCGAAGCTCACGCTTTGCAGCCGACAGCCCGTCTTCACCCTCTTCAATGCCACCGCTGACTGCTTCCAGCGAATAGCGGCCGATCGCGTATTTCCACTCCCGCACCAGCCAGACATCCAGATTCTCTTCAACTGCCAGAGTAGTGGCACCGTGCTTGATCTCGGCGTATTCGTAGGTCGTCGGGGTGCCTTTGGGAAGGATGACTTCATCCAGCCGAAGCCGCATCACCCTGCCCTGATGCAACCATCGCGAAGAGACACACCTGATGGGGGATTCCATCTTTTCAGTATCGCCGCTTGAGCCGGGGAGCCAGAATCGCAGCCGTCAGACCAACAATGGCAGCAAACGACAACCACGCTCCCGGAATCGCCTTGTTACCCGTAATTTCAATCAGCCACGTACAAATCGCAGGTGTGAAACCACCAAACAGAGCCGTTGCCAGACTGTACGCCAGCGAGAATCCGGCAGTCTTCACATCGGACGGCATAATCTCGGTCAGGTACGCCACCATCGCCCCGTTATAACTGGCGTAAAACACCGAAAACCACAGCTCCACAATCATGAGACGGGCGAACGAAGGGGCACTCGCCAGCCACAACATGGCCGGGTATGCCGTGGCAAGCGCCAACACCGTGCACACCAGCAACATCGGTCGACGACCGACCCGGTCCGACAACGCCCCCATCGTCGGGAGCAGCACGAAATTGAGCCCCCCGACGCAGGCCGTCACAATCAGAGTGTCCACCGGAGCCAGGTGGAGCGCACGCGCCCCAAATGTCGGCGTATAGGCCGTAATCAGGTAAAAGGACACCGTGGTCATTGTCGAGAGCATCGCCCCCACACCAACAATGCGCCAGTTCAGACCCAGTGACCGTAGTGCTTCCGAAAAAGAGGGTCGCCGCACCTTCGCCAGAAACTCTGACGTCTCCGGCAGTGAGCGCCGAATCAGATATACGAACGGTATCAACAGGCACCCCAGCCCCAGAGGCACTCTCCAGCCCCATGCCTGCATCGCTTCCTTTGGCAGCCACCAGTTCAACAGGATGCCAAGCGAAGCCGCCAGCACCACCGCCGGCTGCTGGCTGGCAGACTGCCAAGCCACATAAAACCCTTTTCGCCCCGGCGTCGCGATTTCCGACAGATAAACCGACACGCCCCCCAGCTCCACCCCTGCCGAGAAGCCCTGCACCAGGCGCCCCAGCACCACAAGAATCGGTGCCAGTATCCCGATAGAGGCATACGACGGAGTGACCGCAATCGCCAGCGTACCCGCCGCCATCAGCCCCAGCGTGACAATCAACCCGTCGCGCCGCCCCTTGCGGTCAATATAAGCACCCAGGATGACGGCCCCCAAAGGCCGCATCAGAAAACCTGCTCCAAAGGTGGCCAGCGACAGCATCAGCGACGCAAACTCACTCCCCGCAGGAAAAAACGCACGCCCAATGGCTGCGGCATAGTAACCGTAAACCATGAAGTCGTACATCTCCAGAAAATTGCCCGCAGCGACGCGGAAGACATTACCGAACTTCGAGCCCGGGCGGGCGGAGGAAATCTCGATTCTCTGGTTCATGAGGCTGCCTGTTATAAGAACATAGGACCTTATGCTGAGTCACAATTCGATATGCGGGTTGTCCGCCGTGGAGATGGCCGCCGAGATCTCTGCGGGACGCTTATCCGTCCGCGAGACCCTCGCCGCCCACCTCCGACGCATCACAGAAGTAAACCCGCAGGTGAACGCCATCGTCACCCTCGCCACCGACCGCGCCATGGCCGATGCAGCAGCAGCCGACGAGCGTCAGGCGCGTGGCGAACCTCTCGCCAGCCTCCATGGCCTTCCCGTGGCCCACAAAGATCTCCAGCCCACCGCCGGCATCCGTACGACCTTCGGTTCCCCGCTGTTCGCTGATTTCGTCCCGACCGAAGACTCCCTTCTGGTAGAGCGGATGCGCGCCGCCGGAGCCATCACCCTCGGTAAGACCAACACCCCCGAATTCGGTGCGGGTTCCCAAACCTTTAACCCCGTCTTCGGCGCCACACGAAATCTGTGATGGCAGTGACCTGGGTGGTTCCCTGCGCAATCCCGCCAGCTACTGCAACGTGGTCGGCCTGCGACCTTCTGCCGGACGTGTCCCCGCCTGGCCTGCCCCCCTCGCCTGGTCACCCATGTCTGTAGAAGGCCCCATGGCAAGAACCGTTGCCGACATTGCCCTCTTCCTCCGGGCCATCTCCGGGCCCGACGCGCGCGCCCCCCTCGCTACCGAAGCCTTTCACCTTCCCGCCGGAGCCTCCCTCGACACCGACATGCGAGGAACCCGCATCGCCTGGTGGCGAGATCTCGCTCTGCCAAACCAGGCTGGTATTCTCATTGACCCCGAGGTTCGCGCCATCACCAACGCGCAGCGCACTATTTTCGAAGCCCTCGGCTGCATCGTCGAAGAGGCAGAGCCCGACTGGAGCGGAGCCGACGAAACCTTCCGAACCCTGCGCTTCTGGTCGCAGAATCTGCGTCTGGCCGACGCCGTCGAAGCCCATCCGGAGCAGGTGAAGGACACCATCCGCTGGGAAGTGGAACAGGGTGCAAAACTGAGCGCCCGCGATGTCGGCCTCGCCCAGCTCAAACACACTGAAATCTACCACCGCATGCGCCGCTTCCTGCAGCGCTACGATTTCTTCGTGCTCCCCGTCAGCCAGGTGGCGCCCTTCGATATCAACCAGCCGTATCCCGAGGAAATTGACGGCACCCGCCTCGAAACCTATATAGACTGGATGAAATCCTGTTACTACATTTCCGTAACCGGAGCCCCTGCCATGTCGGTCCCGGCGGGTTTCACCGCAGCAGGCCTGCCCATAGGAATTCAGATTGTGGGCCACCACGGCGGGGAATGGAAGTTATTGCAAATGGCACGAGCCTTTGAACAGGCCGCCAATATCCGGAGAAAACCAACGCTATGAAACGTATCCTCTTCGCCGCCGCCCTCGCCCTGGCAATACAGGCCTCTGCCGCCGACAAATGGACTGTCGTGTGGACCGGTTCCACCCACGGCCCCTACCCTGCGGGAAACCCTGTCGCCCAGCCCGACCTCAGTAAGATCCTGCCTGGCAACACCGCGGAAGACATGACTCTCCGCATGATCGTCAAGCCTGGTCTGTGGACCAAACGCGTGCGCATCCGCTTCTCGAACGTTTTTGGCGACAAACCCCTCACGCTCGATGGCGCGTTTGCCGGCGTCCACGGTTCTGCCGGTATGTTGCTCACTGGCACCAATACGCCGGTTAAATTCAACGGCGGCAAGACTACAGTCACCATCCCACCTGGCGAGTTACTGTTCTCCGACGCGGTCGATCTCGCGCTCCCCAAAGGCCTCGACCTGACAGACCGGCACATGGCCGTTAGTTTCCATATTGCGGGTAACTCCGGCCCCCTCACCTGGCACGCCAAGGCCATCAAAACCTCCTATCTCACGGCCAGTCGCGGTGGTTCCCATGGTTCCGAAGAAAGTGCCGATGCTTTCCCCTTCACCACAACTTCCCTGTTCATTGTGGATGCAGTAGAAGCCATGGCCCCGGCATCCACCAGAGTCGTGATGGGCTTCGGCGACTCGATCACCGACGGCACCAACTCCACCATCAACGGCGATGACCGCTGGCCTGACTTTCTCACTCACCGCCTGCGTGCTGCAAAGACTCCCGGCGTCGTAGTCGTCAACGCAGGAATTGGCGGCAACCGCGTGATTAGCCCGGCGAAGTATGACCCCACAAAACCAATCCCCGGGGGCCCTTCAGCCCTGGAGCGGCTGGAACGCGACGTCCTGTCGCTCGGAGGCATCACCACCGTTGTCTGGCTGGAAGGAATTAACGACCTCGGCGCAGGCCTGCCTCCTGCCGCCATCATTGAGGGCTTCAAACAAGGCGTGCAGCGGATGAAGTCGAAGGGAATTCGGGTGCTGGGCGCAACCGTAACGTCAGCTCTAGGATCCAGCGGGGCCTCCGGAACGCCCGAAAAAGACATGCAGCGCAAAACCATCAATGACTTCATTCGAACCGGAGGTCTTTTCGATGCTGTGATTGATTTCGACGCGGCCACGCTGGATAAGGCACTCGGTACGCTCAAAGTCGAATACCAGCCAAACTCGTCAATTGGGGGCCCAGGCGACAAGCTCCACCCGAACCGCGCCGGCTATCAGGCAATGGCGAACGCCATCGACCTGAAAGCACTTTTCACTCGATAGGTCAGGGCTTGAAGCCCTGGCCGTATAGCACCCCGCCGGGCCGGGCTCCGGTGTGCTTCCCCTGGTCCAGAACAACCTTGCCGTTCACGACGACATACTCCACGCCGGAGGCGTACTGCATCGGTTTGTCATAGCTCGCGTTATCGATAATTTTTTCCGCACTGAAGACCGTCACGTCGGCCCACATGCCGGGGCGCAGCAGGCCTCTGTCCCAGATATGCAGCTTCGTCGCATTCGCCGAGGTCATCTTGCGGATGGCGTCTTCCAGGGCAAGCACTTTCTCCTCGCGAACGTAGCGCCCCAGAACGCGGGGAAAGGTACCAAAGTATCGGGGGTGAGGGTTTCCCACCGCTGTGGGTCCTTCGGTCGCAATCGCCGTGCCGTCCGACCCGATTGACGCAAACGGCTGCTTCAGGGCAAAACGCATGTCGTTCTCGTCATGGTGGAAATATACGGTCGGGACGGAGCCTCGATTGTCCGCCAGAACGCGGAACAACACATCGATCGGGTCCCCGCCCAGAGTCTGAATCACCTGGTTCATCCTCTGGCCTTCGAATTTCTTGTAAGCGGGGTTGGAAAGCGTTACCAGCAACATGCCCTCCCAGGTCCCCGTGGCGGTGTAGTGGTTGTACCAGGGTGGATTACCGCCCGGAATCCCGTTCTCAATTTCATTTCGCAACCGGGTCCGCAACATCGGGTCTTTCAGCCGGGCAATCATCGCCGCATCCCCACCTTCGTGCGCCCAGGGCGGAATGATCGATGCCAGATTGTTCTGGCCCGCGCGGTACGGATACACGTTCGCCGTCACATCCTGCCCTGCAGCCCGAGCCTGTGCGATCAACCCCACCAGTTCCGGCATCTGCCCCCAGAGTTTCTTGTCCGCCAGCTTCAGATGGATGATATCCACCGGAACACCCGCACGACGACCAATCTGAATCGCCTCGGCTACGCTCTCGAAAACACCCTGGCCTTCCGTCCTCATGTGGGTCGAATAGATCCCGCCAAAAGGTGCCGCAGCCTTACACATCGCCACCAGCGTGTCGGTATCGACCCAGGCTCCGGGCGGCCCGCTGAGAGAACTCGCTACACCGAGGGCCCCCTGTTCCATTGCCTGACGTACCAGACCTTCCATCTGTCGGACTTCCTCGGGCGTCGGCGGCCCCGCTCGCTCGCCGCGAACGTAAGTCCAGATCTGGCTCGACCCAACGTAAGTACCAATGTTCGTCGCAATCCCCTGCTTTTGGAGTCGGGCAAAATAGCCCTTAAAGTCCGTCCATGTAACATCGCCCGGCTTCAGATCCTGCTTGCCTCCCACCGGAGCGGCTGAGCCACCCTCGCCGAAGATCATAGAGGTCACACCCTGGCGAATCATGCTTTGGGCATTGCCGTCGGCTACCAGCGTGTAATCGGAGTGATTGTGGATGTCGATAAACCCCGGAGACACCACCAGCCCGGTCGCATCGAGCCTCCGCTTTGCCTTCGCCCCGGGCAGATTTCCCAGAGCCGCAATCTTGCCGTTCAGGATGGCGACGTCGCCGACAAAGGACGCATTTCCCGCACCATCCACGATGCGGCCGTTCTGAATCAGCAGGTCGTAGTCTTGTGCGTGAGCGCTGGAAGCAAACAGGACAACTGCGCAGCCGAGGGCCGCAAGAGAGGCAAACTTCATGCTGAAATTTTACAGCTTAGGCTGCGGCCGCCCGAAGTTCGGCCGCACTCACTGCCCAGGTGCCGTGATGACTCACCGCGATACCAGCTGCCAGATTGGCCACCGCAGCAGCATCCCGCAGCAACAGGCCAGCCCCAAGCGCCACTGCCAGCAGGCCAACCACCGTATCGCCCGCACCGGTCACATCTGCGACTTCATTCACCATCGCCGCATAGTGCCGTTCGGCAGTCGCCTGTTCAAACAGGGACATTCCTTCTTCCCCCCGGGTGACAAGAAGAGCAGAACTCCCGATTTGCGGCAGCAGGACCTCAACCGCCGCGTGTAACCCCTGCGAATCAATAATCGCGCCCGCCGCAGCCGCTGTTTCCTTCAGATTCGGAGTGATGACGGTAGCGCCAGCATAGCGTGCCAAATCCCGCGATTTTGGATCCACCACCACCGGCAGCCCCAGTCGCACCGCCTCCCCAATCAGCCAGTGGCAGAATTCGCCTTCCACGGTTCCCTTCGCATAGTCCGAGATGA
>RGPS01000178.1 GCA_010084195.1 Terriglobia bacterium | reverse complement strand
CGGAGGCCAGTTGGCTGGAATACCTCTGGACGGGAGCCACCGCCATCCTTTTTCTGTCACTCGCAGTTGCCGGTTCACGCGGCTGGGCGTCGATTCCGGTCAATCGGCCCGGCGTGGAAACGATAGAAGTGTACGCTCACCAGTTCGCCTGGCACTTCCGCTATCCCGGCCCGGACCGCCGGTTCGGCAAAACTTCCCTCGATCTGATTTCCGACTCGGGAGGCAATTCTCTGGGGATCACCCCCAAAGACCCCAGAGGCAAGGACGATTTTGTGACCGCAACCCTGCGGGTGCCCGTCGGACGTCCCGTTTTGCTGGTGCTCCATTCGAGGGACGTGATCCACGATTTCTTCGTCCGTGAGTTGCGCACCAAGCAGGACGTGGTACCGGGGATGGAAATTCCGCTCGAGATCATGGTGGATCGGGCGGGCCAATGGGAAATCGCCTGCGCCGAGCTTTGTGGCCTTGGCCACAGCCAGATGCGAAGCCTCCTGATCGCCCTCCCCCCGGATGAATTTGACCGCTGGAAAGCGAGCGCGGGGACAAATTGAAGCGTCAGCGAAGCCGAACCTAACGGCTCAGCTAAGGGTAAAGAACAGGAAACGCTCTATCTGCAATCCGATGATGAGAGCCAACCTGAACTCTGGACCGCCCGGATCGGAACCACCAGCTTCGACATCAACATCCCACGCGCAAGCTACGACGCAGCGAAACCGGAACCTTTTGAGGTCTTCTCAACTATGCGCCCGCTTGGTTTTCGTGTCGAAGGCTGCGCGACCTGCCGCCATTTCCGGTTCAGCGGCTTTACGCGGAGTTGCTCGGGCGGGAGCCGCGGCTATTGCTTTGAGGGCAACCGTCCGGCGGAGGGTTGGCCGACAGTCGTTGTCGATTATTACTGCGGGGACCACAGTTTTGTGGGGTAGAACAACACGCGGCATCTGCCCCTTGAAAAATAGGGCGAGGAGTCGTTTCACTTTCGTCCGATGGCGAGGATCGTTTCGAAAGCGGGGGCCTGTCCTTCACGGTCAACGATCCAGCTTTGCACTTCTTTGAAGCCGGTTTGTTCGAGGAAGCCGCGGAGTTCGACTTCGGAGAAGCCGAGCCACGTGTCGGCGTACATTTCGCGGGCTTGTTCGAAGGCGTGCTTTTTGAGGTCCAGAACGACGATTCGTCCGCCGGGCTTGAGCATCTTCCAGGCGGCTTCGACCGCGCGTTGGGGATGGAGCGAGTGGTGGAGGCTTTGGCTGAAGAAGGCGAGATCAACAGACTCGGCGTCGATGGGCGGGGATTCGAGGTCGCCCTGCCGGTATTCGAGGTTGGCCAGCCCGTTTTCGCGGGCGAGGCGGGCACCGAACTCCACCATTTTCGCCGAGTTGTCGACGGCGATGACTTTTTCGGCTCGCTGGGCGAGGAGCTGCGAGAAGGTACCTTCTCCGGCCCCAAGGTCGGCGATCGTCATCGGCGGCATGAGCTGAAGCAACATTTCCGCCAGGCCCTTCCACGAGCGCCCGGGAACATAGTTGCGCCCGAACTTGCCGGCGAGTTCGTCAAAGTAGGTCCGGACCTTGTCGCGGCGCTTCTCGAGAACGAGGGCCAGGGCCTTTTCGTCAGCGGCGGCTTCGGGAACTTCTTCCGCAGCGGCACGGACGACTTCGACCAGGTGACGGTCCTTTAACTGGTAGAGGCTGTTCTTACCCTGCTTGCGGTCCTCCACAAGGTCGGCCTGTTTGAGCTGCGCGAGGTGGGTGGAGATGCGGCTCTGGCCCAGGCCGAGAATCTCCTGCAGTTCCGCTACGGCGAGTTCCTCGTGATCGAGGAGCAACAGGATGCGGAGACGATTGATGTCGCCGACGGCTCTTAGCGATTTGAGGATGGACGCCATTGACTTCGAGGACCTTAGTGATAATATATCAACATATCCCGATTCGTTGATATATCTTTTAGCATCCGTAAGCACAGGAGAAGATTTTGAGCACTGCAACCTTTACCGATTACAAAGTCGCTGACATGGCGCTGGCCGTATGGGGCCGCAAAGAAATTACTGTCGCCGAAAAAGAAATGCCCGGCCTGATGTCGATTCGCGAGAAGTACGCGAAGTCAAAGCCACTGGCTGGCGTGCGCGTTTCCGGCTCGCTGCACATGACGATTCAGACGGCGGTGCTCATTGAGACCCTCGTCGACCTGGGTGCCAGCGTTCGTTGGGCCAGCTGCAACATTTTTTCAACTCAGGACCATGCTGCGGCCGCGATCGCCGCTGCCGGTGTTCCTGTGTTCGCCTGGAAGGGCGAGACGCTGGAAGAGTACTGGTGGTGCACGGATCAGGCGCTGCAGCATCCGGGCGGTCTGGGACCGGAACTGATTGTTGACGACGGTGGCGACGCCACGCTGTTCATCCACAAGGGTTATGAGCTGGAGAACGGTGACCGCTGGATCGACACGGATTCTTCGAGCAAAGAAGAACAGGTTATCAAGAACCTGCTGCGCGAAGTGCATGCCGGGAACGCGACCCGCTGGCACGGTGTGGTGAAGGCCTGGAAGGGTGTTTCCGAAGAGACGACCACCGGTGTCCACCGCCTGTACAAGATGCACGAAACCGGTTCCCTGTTGATCCCGGCAATCAATGTGAACGACTCGGTAACGAAGTCGAAGTTCGACAACCTCTACGGTTGCCGCGAATCTCTGGCAGACGGCATCAAGCGCGCGACCGATGTGATGGTGGCGGGCAAGGTTTGCGTGATTTGCGGTTATGGCGACGTGGGCAAGGGTTCAGCGCAGTCACTGCGTGGCCTGGGCGCTCGTGTTGTGATCACTGAAATCGATCCGATCAATGCTCTGCAGGCTGCGATGGAAGGTTACGAAGTGACCACCATCGAAGAGACCCTGGGACGCGGCGACATCTACGTGACGACGACCGGCAACCTGGACGTGATCACGCTGGAGCACATGCGGATGATGAAGGACCAGGCGATTGTCTGCAACATCGGTCACTTCGACAGCGAAATCCAAGTGGAAAAGCTGAACGAAAGCGACGCGAAGAAGCTCGAAATCAAGCCCCAAGTGGACATGTACACGTTCCCGAACGGCAACTCGATCTTCATTCTGGCGGAAGGCCGTCTGGTCAACCTTGGTTGCGCGACTGGTCACCCGAGCTTCGTGATGTCGAACAGCTTCTCCAACCAGACGCTGGCGCAGCTGGATCTGTGGGCCAACAAAGACACCTACAAGCCGGGCGTTTACGTTCTGCCGAAAAAGCTGGACGAAGAAGTAGCGCGGCTCCATTTGGAGAAGATCGGCGTGAAGCTGACGGTTCTGAGTGCGACGCAGGCGGAGTACATCGGCGTGCCGGTGGAAGGTCCTTACAAGCCGGAGCATTACCGGTACTAAGGTTCGGTAAAAAGCATCACTCGTGGGGCTCGGCAGAGATGCCGGGCCCCTTTTTTATTCGGATGTCAAAGAGCGGTGTCGCCTGGATTTGGGCGCGATCTCTACCAATTCGAAAGAACCGGGCCGAGCTCGGGACACGGCGGCAGCGACGTCACCGGCCTGAACTTTGATATTTGGCCAGAAGTTCGAACTCAATACGACAATGGCAAGTCTGCGTCCCGCGAGGTTCTGCTGATACTGAATGTTTTGGTCGCAGCTCACCATCAGTGTAGGTTGCCCATAGCTTGTGCGACTGAGGTATGCCTTGCAGGCCAGAGAAATCCGTGTAGTGGTAAAGGACACCACCTTGAGCTGGCGCAGGAATGTAAATTGTGCTGAGCCCAGTCAACTCTTCAAACAAAGTTTCCACTAGCCGAGACGGGTCGGTCACAGTTTGACGACCCACTGGCTTTCCGATGCGGCGTCCCCGTAGAACCCGGCTACTTCGGCGGCGGTCATTGGCGCGAAGGCTCCGGGTGCCTAACTCACGCGCCCTTTCAGGACACCAGCCTGGCGGGAAGATCCGGCGTCCGGATGCGGCGGTATGTGGTGGGGGCCGGAATGGTGGTTTTCACTCAGGACGGGGATATTTTTGTGGTCCACATCTTCATTCTCACCTTTTATTGAAGACGCGCTCCAGGGAGGTTGACCTCGCCTTCGAAATTCATCGTCCCTGGCCTGTAACGTACCGCTTCCTCGCGGACTCCTTTGGGAGGGACTAAAACAAGAGGCAGATTCCGGTGCGCCTCCCCAAAAAAAACGATAGCCGAGTGCGCACGCGGTGACGGCGACTCGGCTACCCATGCCCCTTATGGGGAGACTTCAAGCGTCAGGACTATCCACAATAATGCAAGCGGCAACTCAGGCGGAGCGACGGCGGCGCAGCAGGAACCAGAGGCCGAGCACCGGGCCGGCGAGAGCGATTGATGCGGGCTCGGGTGCATTTGCGAGGGTCTGATTGACGAAAGAGCCGGAGTTTGCATAGTCGCAGCAGCCGTTGCCTCGGAACGAGATAAAACCGAAACCAAACTGGGTGGCAGTGGTATCTGAAAAGCCGAGTGTCGGGTTTTGCTCCTTGAACTGGATTCGGTTAATTCCGTTGAACACACCTGACGCTATGTATTGGGCATTGGTTGCAATGATTTGCCAGTTGTTGATAACGCCGCTGGTTGAGTTTACTCCGAAGTAGTTGAGTGTGGCACCGCCAGCGGTATCGACGTCGAGCGTCCTGCCCAGGTAGTTGACCAGGATACGCGCGGAAGCCACTCCGCCCGCTCCGCTGTTGAGGTCGGTGTCCCAGACAAAACCGCCGGTTACGGTACTCCCGCTATAGGTTGCGATCGTCACGTCCTGCAGGGCCCATGTAATTTGGCCGGCTTGCGCCAGTGGCACCAGGGTCAGCAGCAGACTGGCCGCCATCAGTATTCTATTCGTCTTCATACGTTTTAATGTGGTGAGATTCATTTCCGGGCTCCTGTATTTGGACCTTCATGGGAGTACGACCAAACCCTCGGACAGCCTTTTCAGACTCTCGCCGCTCTCCCCTTCTGCGCGGCGCGTCATGCTGTACGGCAAGTCATGGGTCTTGCCCAGTGTCGGCTGTTCGCTCCCGAAGCGTCAATGAAATCGGTCGGGCATCTGTCTGACTTTTAGATGACGCGGCAACCTGTTGAGAAATCATGGGTTCTGCTAAAATCAGGCATTCGGGGAATGAAACTTTCACCTGATTTTTCCTGTGCCAATCCTTCAATTTGGACCCTTCGAGTTTGATACCCGAACAGGTGATCTCCGTAAACACGGGGCCCGCATCCGACTTCCGGAGCAGGCATCCCAAATCCTGCTCATGCTGCTCGAACGCCCCGGGGAGGTGGCGCTCCGGTCTGAAATCCGCCAGAAGCTTTGGCCCGCCGACACGGTGGTGGAGTTCGATCAGAGCATCAATGCGGCGGTAAAGCGGCTGCGGAACGCTTTGAGTGAGTCGGCTGACGCGCCCCGCTATATCGAGACCGAAGCCAAGCGAGGCTACCGGTTTATCGCCGAGGTCCGGCAGGTTACACCAGCACACGAACGCGAGGTGGATCCCGAGCCGATCGCGCCGGAGCTGGTTCCAATCGATCCGCAGCCGAGCTTGCAGGAGGCAGAATTACGGGTAGTAGCCCCTTCGCACCGGAGAATTTGGCCCTGGCTGGTGGCGGTAGTTGCGGCGGTAGCCTTTGCCGCTGGACTCTACCTGCAACTCCGGGGAAGCACGCCCGGGCCGCTCTTGCGTGTCGTTCCTCTGACTACACTCGAGGGCCAACAGAACTTCCCCGCCTTCTCGCCCGACGGGGAAAAAGTCGCATTCTCTCTGGACCTTCCTCCGGGACCGGACGGTCAGCTGGTGATGAATATCTACATGAAGTCCATTCTCAGCGGCGAGATTGTTCCGGTCACCACCGGGCCAACGGAAGACCGGTTTCCCTGCTGGTCACCGGACGGGCGCGAGATCGCATTCCAGAGGGACTTGCCCGCAGGTACCTCCCTGATGATCGTGCCGGCGGGCGACCTCCCTGCAGGCAAACCCCGGGCCGAGCGGAAGATCGCGGCCATGGGATTTGGTCTCTCCTGGTCGCCGAACGGCGACGAGATCGCTTATGTGGCGCCGTACCCTCCAACGGGCAATGGCGGTATTTTGATCCGGTCGCGCCGGACGGGAGCGGTTCGACAGCTCACTGCTCCGCAGCCCCGCCGGGACCGTTCGGTGGCATGGTCACCGGACGGTAAGCAAGTTGCGTTCAGTCGCGAATTCGGGGGCCAGGTGCGCGAACTATTCGTGGTTCCGGCCGAGGGTGGTGAGGCCCGGCAGGTCACTTTCGACAAGCAGACAATGGGCGGTTTTGCCTGGACGCCGGATAGCCGCGAACTGGTGTTCGACTCGAACCGTAAATCGGGAACGAACTTATGGAGGATTGGGGTAGCGGGCGGGACACCGGAACCGGTCGTCCACACGGCCAGCCATCCGGCGTTTCCCGCCATCTCCCTTCGGGGTAACCGGCTGGTATATTCCGACTTCTTCGTGGATTCGAACATCTGGCGGTATGAGTTGCCTGGCCCGGCAAGCGGGGCGAACGCTCTGGTTATGCCGGGCGCGGTTATCCCGAACGCGGTTATCCCGAACGCGGGACTCCAGCCTTCGAAATGCCTGATCTGTTCCACGGTGGAGGACTATAGTCCCAGATTCTCGCCGGACGGCCGCAGGATCGCCTTCGTTTCCCGGCGCGCTGGGTCCGACGAACTGTGGACGGCCAATGCCGACGGAAGCAAGCTCGGAAAATTAACGTCGCTGGGGGCCCACACCGGGAGCCCGCGGTGGTCACCGGATGGCCGATGGATCGCCTTCGATTCCACGGCGGAAGGCAGCGCCCACGTGTATGTGATCGGGGCTGCGGGCGGAACTCCGCGCCGGTTGACAACGGAACCCTCCAAGGAAATTGTGCCGAGTTGGTCGTACGACGGGCAATGGCTTTATTTCGCCTCTGACCGGGGGGCGCAGTCACATATCTGGAAGGTTTCGTTCGCCGGGGGCCCGGTCCGGCAGGTGACTCAGGGCGACGGTGGCGAAGCCATGGAATCTGCAGATGGCAAGCGACTGTATTACTTCCGGCGGCAGCGCGAGGACGGGCTATGGAGTGTGCCGTCCGGAGGGGGGCTGGAAGAGCCGGTTCCCGAACTGAGTGGTTTGAGGCACACCCGAGGCTGGACGGTACGTCCCGAGGGTATCTACTTCTATCAGGTGGCGGAAGGGAAACCACAGATCCGGTTTCTCGACTTTGCCACTCGCAACATCACTACCGTTCTGACGCGCGAGCGACTCACTCCGGGCCTTGGTCTGGATATTTCTCCGGATGGCCGAACGCTGCTGTACGGCCAGGTGGATCACCGGACGGATGAATTGATGATGATCGAGAATTTTCGATAGGAGACGAAGTATGTCAATGAAACGGGTGGTGGGGATGGCGATTTTGGTGACGGGTCAGATGCTGGCGCAGGGGCGGTTGGAGAGTCATTTCTCGTCAAAGGAGTTTGCGCTTTCGGCGGACCCTGGGGCTTCGCAGTGGAAGAAGGTCGCGCCGGCTATGGCGGAGAATGACCGCTTTGGGAAGCCCGTTGCCGGGCACCGGATGGAGATCCGGTCGCGGTGGACGAAGGGCCACCTTTACATCCTGTTTGTTTGTCCGTTTGAGAGGCTGTACCTGAAGCCTTCTCCGGTTACGGATGCCGAGACGAATAAGCTTTGGGATTGGGATGTGGCCGAGACGTTCATTGGGACGGATTTTGAGGATATCGGGCGGTATCGGGAGTTGCAGGTTTCTCCCCAGGGGGAGTGGGTGGATCTGGATATCGATAAAGCCCATCCGAAACCCGAGGGCGGGTGGCTTTGGAACAGCGGGTTTACGGTGAAGGCCCGGATAGACCACTCGAAGAAAATCTGGTACGGGGAGATGAAGATTCCGCTGAAGGCTTTGTATGAGGACCCTACCCAGGCTGCGACTGTGAAGGCGGGGACGGAGATGCGGATCAATTGTTTCCGGATCCAGGATGGTCCGGGCGAGGCGCGGAAGTATATCGCGTGGCAGACGCCGAATAATCCGTCATTTCATACTCCATCGGCGTTTGGGCGGTTGGTGTTGGTGAAGTAGGGTTTCGGCGCGGGACGATAGTGCGGGGCTGAAGGAGGGCACCGCTTACTTGCGTGCGAGGCTCGGAACGGCTGGGGCGAAAGAAGTGGCGGGCCCAGGCTTCCAGGGCTATCGATTTTGTCTTAGACTGTTAGCCATGACGATTTCCCGGCGACAGATGTTTTTGAGTTCAGCTGCGGCGGCTGCGGCGGCTTCCTTTGGGTCCCAGTCTCGGGCCGCTTCTACCAGGCCGGGGATGCCGGGGCCTTTCCCTGGCCGGGTGGTCGCTGTCGAACACCCGGCCAGCATCCTCTCGAACACCTACCAGGCTGTGCCGGTTCAGCAGATGATGCAGAAGGGCATGCGGGAACTGACCGGCGCACCTTCGTGGATTGACGGGTGGCGGTCCATGTTTGAAAAGGGCGACGTGGTGGGGATTAAGGTCAGCCCTGTTGGCGGGAAGAATTTGTCGTCCGATGGGCTGGTGCTGAAGGAGATTCTCGCGGGGCTCCGCGAGGCGGGGGTTCCGGCGAAGGACGTCGTCGTGTTCAATCGCTATCGGCAGGAGACCCTCGCTGCGGGAATTGATACGTGGGTGCCGCCGGGCGTTCGGCTCATGTATGCGTCGGAAAAGTATGACGAGTGGCAGCACGACATGGGTGGGTATGACGAAGACCACTTCATGGAAATGGCGCTGATTAAGCCGGGCGAGGATTTCAACGACAAGCACATGCGGCGGTCGTATGTGGCTCGGGTGGTGACGAAGGAAATTAACAAGTTCATCAATCTGCCGGTGCTGAAGCATCACCAGTCGGCGGGCGTCACGATTTGTTTGAAGAACATGTCGCACGGGATGGTGAATAACGTGAACCGCAGCCACACGACGCCGACACTGAATGCGTGCGGGATCTTCATTCCGAGTGTGGTGAGTTTGCCGGTGATTCGGGAGAAGGCGACGCTGCATATCTGCGATGCGGTGAAGGCGTCATTTCATGGCGGCCCAGGCGGGAGAGCGCAGTACATCTGGGAGCACAAGACGATGTATTTTGCGACGGACCCGGTAGCGCTGGACAAGACCGGGTTAGGCGTGATTGACGCGAAACGAAAACTGCAGGGGATGTTGCCGCTGGCGCTGGCGAAGCCGGATAAGGATAGTCATTACCTGAACAGCCAGATTGAACATATTGAGATTGCCGGGATGCTGGGGTTGGGGGTGTTTGATGACGCGAAGATCGATGTTCGGCGGTTTGGGCTGAAATAGGATCGGGCTTGACCGCCGGGAGACGAGTGACAGGGGATGGTCAAAGACTGCGGGGTTCCGGTTGTTCGTTCTCATGGAGTTAGGGATGGTCAGATAAGTGCGCTGATTCGGTGTTGTCACCAGGAGGTGCACTTATGTTTCACAAAACTACCTATACGGTCCTTTCCACTTTGATCATTTGTTCGGCTGCGTGGGCGGCGGATGCGCCGACGGATCCGAAGATTGCGACGAATATCACGATTACGGGGTGCCTGCATGCGGGCGAGAATTCCGGGCAGTTTGTGCTTCTTGGGGTAACGGAGAAGACGGCTACAGGTGGAGTGGCACCGGTCCCCTATGCCATTTATATGCTCGATTCGACCAGAGACATGAAGCCGCTGGTGGGACAACTGGTGGACATCAAGGGCGTGGTGGTGAAGCGCTATGCGAAGTCGGGATCGATGAAGATTTCGCTCCAGGACGACGCGGGGAGAACGCCGGAAGTGAAGGTGGAATCAGGATCAGGTAAAGTGGCTTCGACGAAGGATTTCGAGGAGAAGTCGGCGGGAGACACAGTGGTGGAAATGAGTCGGCCGGTATACAAAGTTAATGTCGACAGCATTGCGGCTGTGGATGCTCAACATACAGGGCCAGCCTGTAAGTAAAACGCAAAGTCGTGAGAGCAGGAAGGGGTTCGGCAGCTTGCCGGGCCCTTTTTTTTTCGTTACTGGTTCGCCTGAGCAGTGGCGAGATTACTGCGGACGGCGGGCAGGTTGGGGTCAAGCTTGACGGCGAGCTGGAATTCGCGGAGGGCTCCGGCGGGGTCCCCCATCTGTTTCAGCACGGTACTGAGATTGTTGTGGGTGGGGTTCGCCGGGGGGCCAGGGCCCAGATAGTCACAGTTCAGGATTACTCCAAACGGGCGGAGACCGCTGGCCATTTTTATGGACGGATTGAGGGGCCGCCGGATTGTCCGGGGCCCCTGTGTGTGGATTCTGTTAGCTGTTCCGACGACGCCGGGCAAAGGCGAAAGCCCCGAGGCCGCCCAGCAGGAGGGCTAAGGTACCGGGTTCGGGGGTTCCGCCACCCACGCCTCCGCCGCCAGCCTGAACTTCACCAAGCACGGCGAGTCCGAACAACTGGCCACCTGAGGTGTCCTACTCCCGCGAAAACAGAAGCGGAATTATAGCGATAAACGTTCCCGGAGCCTGCGGCGGCCATGAGATCGCCGTTGGGTCGAACGCGCTTGGCGTAGAAGCTGTCTCCGGCGACGGCAAAGTTGGAGAGTGGCGTGTTGGAGACGAGATCCCAGCGGCGAATGGTGCCGGATTCATCGGAGTAAAAGAGGGTGGTCTGGTCCGAGGCGAGGTCAATCCAGTCGGTATTGCTGCCCATGCCGGTGTAGTCGAACAGGGTGGTTCCACTAGAGTTCACTTTGCGGACAGAATTGCTGCCGGCATTGCCTATGTAGGCGTCGCCAGCGGCGTTGAAAACGATTGATTCGTTAAAGGCGATGCCCCCGGCCCAGTTGCTGTTTACGAGCGTACCGGTGGAATCGAATTTGGAGACGACATTGGAGGAGAACCCGGTTACGTAGAAATTACCCGCCTGGTCGAAAGTTGACCCGGTGGTGTAGCCGCCGAGGGTCGTATTCAGGGTGGCGACAAAGGTTCCATTCTGGGAACGAACTTCGACGATCCCTCCGCCGATGGAAGCAAAGACATCGCCGACGCTGAAGGCCGCAGAAAAAGCTGAGGGGGCGGTCGCCAAAACCCCAAGGGCCAGGGCGAAAAAGATCCTGTTCATGGTGTACATACTCCTTGTTGATCGGCACGGTTTCCCGACAGCCGTGAGTACAGCTTAGTCCGAGTGACTACGGAAATCGTGCTACTTTGATCGTTTTGAACGTTTGTAGGATTTGGTCGGCCCGAATCAAGGTTTAGCGATGGCCTGGGCCAGATTGTTCCGGGCGGCGGGCAGGTTGGGGTCAAGCTTGACGGCGAGCTGGAATTCGCGGAGGGCTCCGGCGGGGTC
>RGPS01000177.1 GCA_010084195.1 Terriglobia bacterium | reverse complement strand
GCTCGGTCAACAAAGCCTGGAGCGGCATGCTCTTCACCAGAGCGGAAAAGTGATCCTGCCCCGCCGGCGGTCAGCGCCGATGACAAGTTGATGGCCGCGCGGCGATATTTTCCGCTTTGGGTGCGTACTATGCGAATTGATGAGCGGCAAAAGGGCGTTCGGGGGCTCATCGGCAGCGAGCGTGATTGCAGCGATTTTGGAGCGCGTACCCGGTCGAAATCCGCCTCATGGCCGGGGGGCATGACTTGTTCAGTTTAGAGTCTCGTTTCAGGCCGCCTTTGGGGAAGGTGAGGATGACGAAGGGGGGGCTGGCGGGAGCGGTCCCAGTTGCGGGCTTTGTACCAGCGGGCCTGGGCTACGGCTTGTTTCCTTCTCAGGCACGGGCTGCTGCTGGCTTCCGCTACGCACCGCGCTCATCCCGTCCGCCAGATGGAACCGCGCCCACGAAACCGGCTGATCTGAAGTGTTCACCGCCAAAGCGGCGGATGCGTTCAGGTACACCGCAACGTCGTGTTGCCCGCCTTCGGTCGTATTCACGCTCCACACCACATAACTAAAGGGCCGGGAGAAGACCTCGAGGTCTCTGGGGCCGGGCAGGAGTCAGAAAGGTCAGCCGGACGTGCACTCCTGAACCTTCAAAGTTGTATATGGTTCGAAGCGGCAGCAGCTCCAAACTCTGTTGCGGCATGGCGGGAATGTCGCGGGTGCCCGACCCATCAGACGACACGTTTTGCCGTCAATCCGAACAAGGGACCCCAATGGCTGCTCCGTCCCGGTCCAGTCTTCGTGTTCTCGTCGGTGACCTTGTACGCCATCGACCAGACGCAGAAATAGGTAGCGTGCCAGATCAGCGGAATGGCCGGCGGGCGAAGAGGCTCGCCGTCGGTCTGGGGAAACCCCACTTGCCCGCAGGTCAACAGCAGAATCGGACATAGTCGAAGAACAGAGCTGACAGGGGTCATCTCTGCGCATGATTACCCGGTATCGTCTGCCGCGCGTAGAGGTATTTCGGAATGGGTTGCGGATTTACCCAATGTTCATGGACCGTTCGGAACATGTTCGGGTACCGTGAACGCCGAGGGTCGCCACAGATTTCTCTCCGCGTGTGATAGCCTGCAGGTTTGCAGTCCGGTCATTCAGGAGAAAATTATGCGTATTTTCACGCTGTTGTGTGTCGCCCTTTGCTGTTCGGCAGTCTCGCCCGCCCAACAATCAACCGCCCGTTTGCTCGGAACCGTGTCCGACCCCAGCGGAGCCAAGATCGCTTCGGGGCACATCGCCATCACCAATATTGCCACGTCTCAGGTCTGGAGCGTGCAGACAACGGCTGAAGGAGACTATTCAGTTTCCCGGCTTCCAATTGGCGAATACACGCTGCTGGTGGAAGCACAGGGGTTCGCCTCTAAGTCCCTGCGCGGCATCATTCTTCAGGTGGATCAGGATGCCCATATCGACGTTGTGATGTCGGTCGGATCCACCAGCGAAACCATCACGGTCGACGCCTCTGCGCCCTTACTGGTCACTGATACCTCCTCCGTCGGCCAGGTGATTGAGAACAAGGCTATCGTCAGCCTGCCGCTGAACGGGCGCGCCTTCTGGCAACTGGCGCAGCTTACCCCCGGCGTCGTGTTCACCCCGGGCGGTTCCGACATCAGCTCCGGCGGACAGGGTATTCGCGCTACCCGTGTGGGGCTTCGCATCAGCGGCAGCAGCAGGCTTGCGGGCGGATGGTTCCTGGATGGCTTTGACATTACGGAGTATGAACTGGGCGCCACCTCAATTACGCCCTCTACAGACGCTCTCGAAGAATTCAAGGTGCTGGCCGGAGGTATGAGCGCTGAATACGCCCTGCCTTCCGTGATTAATGCAGCTCTGAAAAGCGGCACGAACAGCTTTCACGGGTCCGCTTACGAATACATCCGCAATCAAAAAGTGCAGGCGCGCAACTTCTTCTCACCCACGGTGCCGCCTCTAAAGAGGAATCAGTTTGGCACCACCCTCGGTGGGCCGATCAAGAAGGACAAGATCTTCTTTTTTACCGATTACGAGGGTGGCCGCACCCGCCAGGGCACCACCATCAATTCCGTAGTTCCCACCGCGGCGCAGGTCGATGGGAATTTCGCGGGCGGGCGTTCCATCTACAATCCGCTCACCACGCGCGCCAACCCCGCAGTTGCCGGACAGTTCATCCGAGACGCTTTCCCCGGCAATATCATCCCCGCCACGCTGCAATCGAAGCAGGCTCTCTTCTTTAAGCCACTCTTTCCGACTCCCAACACTGGTGCCAACCGATACGCCTATTCCCCAGCGCTGGCGCTCGACACCGACAAGTTCGACATTAAAGTTTCGCCCCGGCTGACGGAAAAAGACAGCCTCGTGAGCCGCTATTCTTTTGCCCACAATACGGAGAGTGATCCCACCGCCTACCCCGGGCTCGGCTTCTACCCGCTTCGCAGCCGTTCGCAGAACGTGGGTCTGAGCTACCTGCACACTTTTTCCCCGACTCTGAACCTTGAGGTCGCCGGAAACTACTACCGAACTTTCTTCTACTTCCTGAACGCCAGCGCCTTTAATGGCAAGGATGTCGTCTCACTGGCCGGCATCACCGGCTTTGACGGCATCTCGAACCTGCAGCCGGCCGCCCCCCTTATAAATCTCTCCGGGTATGCGGCGCTGGCAGGCAGCACCGACAACCGCCCGAAGGCGAACCGGATCCGGACTTATCAATACCGCAGCTCGCTTGCCTGGAATCACGGCAATCATGACCTGAAGTTTGGCGCACAGCTTTCACATCAGGCCCATGCTTTTCTGAACGGGAACGCCTCGCAAGGTACCTTCAATTTCGACAGCCGGTATTCCGGCGACCCCCAGAATGCAGGCAACACCGGCGACGCTTTCGCCGATTTCCTGCTTGGCTACCCTTTCAGCGTGCAGCGCTCCACGCCGATCCAGATCTTCGGCAATACCGGAGATTTCTGGCACTTCTACGGCCAGGATAACTATCATATTTCCCGTAGCTTAACGCTGAATATCGGCATGCGGTGGGAGCTGAACTCCATGATGCCCGGGGTCCGTGGCCAGACCAACGCTTTCGATTTCGCCACCGGTAAAGTTATGATTCCCAGCAAAAACGGATCGCCCGATCTCACCGCGCAGCCGGGTTCCGCCGCAATCTATTCGGTTTTCCGGAACCTGATCGAGCTGAGCGAAGACAAGGGTCTGCCGTGGTCGATCCGGCATCCGAATAATCACGACATTGCGCCGCGCATCGGCTTCGCATGGCGTCCGTTCAATAGCGATAAATGGGTGGTCCGTTCCGCCTACGGGATCTTCTACGTCTATCCCGACTCGAACATTCTGCTGGGCCAGGTCCGCACGCCCCCGTTCGTTGTGCTGCAGCTCATTAATAATGACGTGCCGACGGCATCCACCCCGGTCCCCCGGCGCAACCTGGCGAACTATTTCCTGGGGCAGCCTCTGGTGGACGCAAATGCCACCCCCGGTATCTCCACCGGGGGCACCGACTACGCCACCACTTACACGCAAACCTGGAACCTGAATATTCAGCACCAGTTTGCAAAGAACATTTCCGCCGAAGTCGGTTACGTTGCCAACAAAGGCACGCACACACAGCATTCGTCGCAGTACAACATCCCGCAGCCCGGGGCCGGCAACATCCAGGCGCGCCGCCAGTATCCGCAATGGGGCGTGCTCGACTACAAAATCTGGGGCGGTTCCACCACCTACGAAAGCCTGCAGGCGAAATTCGAAAAGCGCTTCGCCACCGGCGTCTCGTTACTTGCCTCCTACGCCTGGTCGAAATGTCTGGACGGGCCGGGATCGGAGGAAGGCGGCGCTCCAGCGTACTACCTGGACAACCTCAACCACGGTCCCTGTGACTTCGACGTCCCCCAGAACTTCGTTACCAGCTACATCTGGGAACTTCCGTTCGGTCGAGGCAAAAAGTTGCTCGCTCACGCGCCCAAAGTCATCGACTTCCTGGCAGGCGGCTGGCAATGGCAGGGCATCAACACTTTGCAGGCGGCTACTCCGTATTCGGCCAGCATCAACGTGGACCGCGCCAACACCGGGGTCTCGCAAAGGCCCGACGCCGTCGCCCCGCCTGTCATTCTGAAGAATCTGAACTGCTGGTACTATACGTCGTCGAATTCCACCTGCCGGGCACTGCTGCCAGGTCAAGCGGACACCTTCACCCTGCCCGCGATCTACCGCTACGGCAACGCGGGGCGGAACATCCTTCGAGGTGATGGACTTGTCCAGCTCGACATGTCGCTGATTAAGAACTTCCGGATCGCCGAACATAAGAGCTTCGACTTCCGGGCGCAGGTCTTCAACCTCACCAATACGCCCACCTTCTCGAATCCCGGTGGGACGGTAAACCTGGCTACGGGTGGGCAGGTCACATCCACGCGAAACCAGCCCCGGCTGTTTGAGTTCGGACTGAAGTTCAACTACTGATTGATTTCAGGTAACATACGGTTCGAACTGTCTCCGAACAGTTCGGACCGTTCCAGAGTTGCGGGGCCTGACCGGTTCGGGCTATCTATTAGAGAGGATATTCAATGACTCGAAGTCTGACTGTTATCGGCGTGATTGCAACCGCCTCGGTTGGCCTCATTCTGGCCGCCACCACTGGCAAAGATCCCTTTACTCCGGCGCAACGCGCCTATTGGGCCTTCCAGCCGATCAGGCGTGCGCTTCCGCCCGTGGTGAAACAGGCGGATCGGGTGGCGAATCCGATCGACGCATTCCTGGCCTCGAAGCTGGAAGCGAGCGGGTTGACATTCTCTCCCGCTGCCGATAAGGTCACTCTGCTTCGACGCGTTAGTTTCGATCTGGCTGGCCTTCCTCCCACGCCCGCCGAGGTCGACGCGTTTGTCGCTGACAAGTCACCAAAAGCATTTGAGAAGGTGGTGGACCGCCTGCTCGCGTCTCCTCACTATGGTGAGCGCTGGGGTCGGCACTGGCTGGACCTCGCCCGCTACGCCGAGAGCGAAGGCTTCAAATCAGATGAAACCCGGCCCAACGTTTGGCGCTATCGCGACTACGTTATTAAGTCCTTCAACGACAATAAACCCTACGACCGCTTCATGAAAGAGCAGATTGCGGGCGATGAACTCTGGCCCAACGATCCGCAGGCCCGCATCGCAACGGCCTTCAACCGCCACTACCCCGACGAAAGCAACGCCCGCAATCTGGTGCAGCGCCGTCAGGAAATCCTGAACGACATTACGGACACCGTGGGCTCGACTTTTCTGGCCATGACTTACGGCTGCGCCCGTTGCCACACACACAAGTTCGACCCGATTCTGCACACCGATTACTACAGCCTGCAGGCATTTTTTGCCAATACCTCCGCCGATGACGAAATTCCGCTGACCTCCCCCAAAGAGATCGCTGACTATAAAGCGAAGAAAGCGGTATGGAACGAAAAGACGAAGCCGGTTCGTGATCGGATCGAGGTTCTGTTGGCACCGAAGAAGCAGCAGATCCTAAAAGAATTCCTCGACAAGTACCCTGATGAAATTCAGGCGATCATCGCCAAACCGGCTGCCGAGCGCACGCCGTTTGAATGGCAGATGTTCGAAAAGGCTCGTCCCTATCTCACCATCGACGACGATGCCGCTTCCAAAGTCCTCAAGGCCGACGAAAAGAAGCAATACCAGGCGCTGCTGACGGAACTGAAGCAGTTCGCCGCCATCGATCCGGGCGAGATGCCGGTCGGGACCGGCATGCATGATATCAGCGCCTCTGCCCCGGTCACGCACCGCCTGAGCGCGGGCAACTACGAAGCCCCTGCAGAAGAGGTTGGGCCCGGCTTCCTATCCATTATCAATGCGAACGCTCCCAAAATCATCCCGACCGCCGGAGTGAACTCCACGGGCAGAAGAGCAGCTCTGGCCAACTGGCTGGCGAGTCCCGAAAATCCGCTGCCTGCCCGCGTGATGGTCAACCGGATCTGGAGTAACCACTTTGGACAGGGGATCGCCCCCTCCCCCAGCGATTTCGGCCTCATGGGCGGCAAGCCCACGAACCCCGAGTTGCTGGACTGGCTCGCCTCTGAGTTCGTCCGCAGCGGCTGGGACGTCGGACTTCAACGCGGCGGCTTCAGAAGAAGACCAACGCAACAAGCTGCTGTGGCGTTTCCCCCGTATGCGCCTCGAAGGCGAAGTGATCCGCGATTCCGCGCTGTCTGTCTCGGGTCTGCTGAATGAAGAAGTTGGCGGCCTGAGTGTCTTCCCTGAACTTCCCCTCGGTGCCGGTAAACCTCGTGGCGGGTGGAAAGTTTCGGAACCAACGGAGCGCAACCGTCGCAGCGTCTATATCTTCGTTCGGCGCAATGCGCGCTACCCGATGATGGAAGCGTTCGACATGCCGGATACCCATGAATCGTGTGGGCGCCGTAACCAGACAACTACGGCTCCGCAGGCCATGACACTGCTTAACAGCAAAGTCAGCCTGGAATGGTCGCAGGCCTTCGCCGGGCGCATCCTGAAAGAAGCCGGAGCGGATCCGGTGGCACAGATCGAAGATGCCTTCCGTCTGGCCTATGGCCGCAAGCCGGACGGCCCGGAAAAAGACACCGTGATGACTTTTCTGACGAAACAGCAGGGCCTGATTGCGGACCGTAAGTCGGCGGGCCAAAAGCTGGCATTGCCGTCCTCCATGCCCGAAGGCTTCGACGCTACCCGTGGTGCGGCTCTGGTCGATTTCTGCCAGATGCTGCTCAATTCTAACGAATTCGTCTACAGGAACTAACATGTCACACAAGCGAAGGCCCAATTCCAGACGCGATTTTCTGATGAACGCGGGCGGCGGCCTGGGCGCTATCGCCCTCACCTCCATGCTGTCCGCCGAGGGACTGCTTGCCGATGTGGCCGATCCTCTGAAGCTGAAACAGCCCCATTTTAAGCCGACTGCAAAGTCGGTGATCTTCCTCTTCATGGAAGGTGGCCCCAGCCAGATCGACCTGTTCGATCCCAAGCCCGCGCTCGAAAAACTGGCGGGCCAGCCCATGCCGCCTTCGTACGGCAAGGTCATGACCGCGATGGGCACAGGCAACAATACCCTGATGCCCGCCCGGCGCAAATGGAAGCAGCACGGCCAGAGCGGCATGTGGGTCTCCGACTGGTATCCCGAGATCGCCAACCATGTCGACGAGATGACCATGTTCCGTGCCTGCTGGGCGGACGGCCTGAATCACGTTGGTTCCGTCTGCCAGATGAATACCTGTTCCATCCTGGCGGGTCGGCCCGCGTTGGGCTCCTGGGTTACCTATGGACTTGGCTCCGCGAATCAGAATCTTCCAACATTCGTTGTGCTCACCGATGCCGCGGAAGTTGTCGGCGGCCCGAAAAACTGGAGCGCCGGATTTCTGCCCGCCACCTATCAGGGAACGCAGCTTCGTAATGAAGGCGCGCCGATCCTGGATCTGGTGCCGCCGGACAGCATTGGCAATAAGCAACAGCGTGGACGGCTGGATCTGTTGAAGGATCTGAACCACCATTTCGGCGCCAATAAAGCCGATGACAGCGAACTGGAAGGACGCATCAACGCCTACGAACTGGCGTACCGGATGCAGGCTGCGGGTCCGGAGGCGGTTGACCTCACCTCGGAATCTGATGCTACCCGCAAGCTCTACGGCATGGACGAAGAAGCTACCTCGAAATTCGGCACCAACTGCCTGATGGCCCGCCGTCTGGTGGAGCGTGGCGTGCGATTCGTGGAACTTTATTCCGGGAGTGGCAGCGGCTGGGACGCCCACAATAACATCGAAGGCAACCACTCAAAGATGTGTAAGTCGTCGGACAAACCCATTGCTGGCCTGCTCACGGACCTGAAAGCGCGGGGACTTCTGGACGACACTCTCGTCGTTTGGGGCGGAGAATTCGGCCGTACGCCATTTAACGAAAAGGGCGACGGTCGTGACCACAATCCCTGGGGCTTCACCATGTGGATGGCCGGCGGCGGGATCAAAAAAGGCCAGATTCTGGGCGAGACCGATGAGATCGGTCTCCGCGGAATCGACAAACGCGCCCACGTGACCGACATCCACGCGACCATTCTTCACGCGCTGGGCCTGAACCACAAGTCCGTCACTTACCTGCACAATGGACGTTCAGAACGTCCCACCATCGTGACTGGCGACGTCGTAAAAGAAGCTTTCGCTTAGGGCAGCACCCGCACCGCCGCCAACTCCACCCGGGTGGACACTCCACCTTGGAGGGGACTGTGCAGAATCGCCTGAAAGTGCCAGGTTCCGGTGTGGCCAGGGGATTCGTTTCGCAAGGCACTCTCCAGGCCTCGAAGGCTCTCTGCGTCTGTCAGGTACTCGAGCGCCATTTCCGTGCCTTCCGTGTTCACGCCGTTAATCAGCGCGAGTCCGTGGCGTCCGTCGATCCCTCCCGGCATGGAGATGAGCGCGTAGTCCTCTACCGCCGGATTGCGCCCCTTTGAATAATCCGGGAAATACTCGGCGCGCTCGCCGGTTCTGAAGTTCGGGTTCACAATACGGCGGGGCTTTTCCGGGTCTGTCTTGGCCAAGTGGAAAGGCAGGTTGCTCAGAATCGGATCGAGCCAACGATTCGCTTCACTGTGGCCAAGCAGAATTAGATTCTGCAGCCGGAAATCCTGCCAGTTCATGTAACGGCTCTGTACGGCGCGAACGGGTACGCCCGCCTTGGCGAACATCACCGTCAGCGGAACGGCCCCCAGAGCCTCTCCCATCTTGGCGTGCGAAAGCGTGGGATTCAGATAAAAAAACCCGCCTGCCGGCAACTGTGGGTAGTCCTTGCGAATGTCCTGCGCTTCAGGTTCGTTAATTCCGATGCCCCGAGTGGGATTATTGGTCGGGAAGGGCAGTTCGGTCTGCCGTATCCCGGCGGTCAAGGCATTGCTGTAGCAAATAATGGCCCCCTCGGCCGAATAGCTGAGCCAGGGCCCCCATATGTGGTGAAACGCCGCGTCGAGTTCCGGGCCGCGGGTGGCCTGTCGGGTACCAACGGCATACCCGCCGGCGACCAGCAGGATGCAGGCAGCGCCCGCCGCCGCCCATTTCCAATGAGGCCGGAGACGATGTTCCTGCGCTACCACCGCGGGTGGCGCGAGAGTGATTTCCTCGGGCTCCGGTGGAAGCGGCGATTGATCAGCAACGTACCCTGTAGTCTCCGCGCCGAGCGTCTCACGGACATGGAAGGTGGGCACATAGCGGCCGGTGGGAAGTTCAATCCAGACCGCACTATCCTTCCCTTCTTCCGCGTGATAATCCTTCAGTTTCTGACGAAGCGAATAGGCCTGCCTCCGAACGACGGAATCCTCTCCGGAAGAGTATTCGGCTCCCCGATCAAAGACTGTGTGGGCGATTAGATACTCATTGAGCTTCGGACCATCACCGTTGAGCGTAGCCTCGCAGATAAAGCGCAGAAACCGCGAATGCCGTTCAGACCGGGTAAACGCCTGGCTTCTGAGGACATTCTCCAACGCCGCCCGGACCGCATCCGCGATTTCCGGCGCAAGGTCTTTCAACGACTGATCCATGCCTGATGCTCCCGCTCCAAATATTCAACATAATGTAGGAAGATTCTATCACTAGTGTCCTGAATTAGACGACCCAGAGTTTTCCAATAAAAGATGATCCTGAAAGCGGATCTGAAGGGAGAATAAGTGGAGTGGACATTCTGCGCCTGAATGCAAGTACGCATGCAGAACGTGGAACCACTGACGAAACGACAGATTGGCGAGTTTTTACGAGGCAGCGAGGTAATCGAGTTCGCGGGCCAGAGCCGGGCGGAAGTTTATGTGATGGTGCAGGAGTGTCTGATCCGGCGGAAATATTTCCGGCAGGGCACAAAGCAGCGGGGCGCAATCCCGGCGTATCTGAGCAAGCTGACGGGACGGAGTCTGGCGCAGATGACGCGGCTAATCAGGCAGCAGAAGGCGAACGGCCAGATTCGTCTGGCACCGGGCACGAGGTGGCGGTTCGCGACGCGGTACACCGAAGCAGATGTGGGGTTGCTGGCCGAGGTGGACCGTGCGCACGAGGGGCTGAACGGGCCGGCAACGCGGCGCATTATGCAGCGGGAATATCGGGAGTTTGGCAGGAAAGAGTGCGAGCGGCTGGCAGGAATCTCGGCGTCGCACATTTACAACCTGCGCCGGAGTCCGGTGTACCGGCGCAAGACCGTGGGCTTCGAGCACACAAAGCCGAGCGGAGTCTCCACTGCCGAACGGCGCAGGTCGGATCCGAAAGGCATGCCGGGTTACATCCGAATCGACACGGTGCATCAGGGCGACTGGGAAGGTAAGAAGGGCGTTTATCACATCAATGCGATGGACACGGTGACACAGTGGGAGATCGCCGGGTGCGTGGAGAAAATCAGTGAGCATTATCTTTGACCGGTGCTGGAAGCGATCCTGCATCAGTTTCCCTACCGGATCATGGGGTTTCACGCAGACAACGGCTCGGAATACATCAATCACAAGGTGGCGGAAATGCTGGGAGGGCTGCTGATCGAATTCACGAAGTCACGGGCATGCCGCAGCCAGGACAACGCCCTTGTGGAAGGCAAGAACGGAGCGGTAATCCGCAAGCATGTGGGCTATGGCCATATCGCGGCACCGCATGCCGAAGTTGTGCAGAAATTCTATACAGCGCACTTCAACCCGTATCTGAACTACCATCGGCTGTGCGGGTTTGCGACCACAACTTTCAACGAGCGCGGGAAGCGAACGCGACGTTACAAGGCAGCCGACTACCAGACACCCTACGAGAAGCTGAAATCGCTGCCGGAAGCGGCTGGATATCTGAAACAAGGGCGAAGCTTCGAGTGGCTGGACGTTATCGCGACGAAAATGAGCAACACCGAATTCGCGAAAAAGATGGGCGTGGCGAAGGGCAAACTGCTGCGGCAGTGCAAGCTGGAATCGCCGTTCCCTCCGCCACGCTGAAACAGGGCACCGCGGAGAACAGCCTGCGAAGAACGGTGGAAATGACGGTGCGGTGGAAAGCCCGCGACCCCGGCAGGCTTCCCACATTCCCACCGTTCCGGCAACCGTTCTCTTTGTCCACCCCATCAAACCAAAGCAAGACCGGCAGCCCCACCCCATCACGAAAGGAAAATTCGGTCGCAGAACCCGCTCAACATACCCTCAGACCTCAGGATCACTCTGCATTGGAAGCGATTTTGGATTTCAGGATCATTCTACGATTGGAAAATGCTCGTCGGCACAGTAGTAAAATCCCGCGATTTTAGCGGACGCTGGGGCGGTCGTCGGCTTTGAGGTCGCCGAGGGTGTATTGGACTCCGGCGAGGATGTGTTCGAGCATGGGGCGGAGGGCGTAGATCT
>RGPS01000176.1 GCA_010084195.1 Terriglobia bacterium | reverse complement strand
CGATTTGGGTGATGAATAAAATTCCAAGGCAGAGTTTCATGTGGATTTCTTTTTTGCTTCAGCAATTCTACAGGAGTGGGGGAGTGTGTCGGTTGCGCTGGGTTCCCGCCAGTCGGTTGAAGCGCTCGGTGGCGGATAGTGGGGATCGGTTTGGGGTTCCGGTGGCTTAGGGGAGATTGGACAACATGGATGACTTCAGCGAGGTGGGTATAGGTTCGGGCTTCAGCGGCTCCAGTGATGTGGTTCCACAAGCCCTCGGGCCTCCGGATCAGCGCGAGCAGGAGGATGGGGCGGGGGTTGGATGGCTTCGGTCTGCGGCCAAAGAGGGGTTCGATCCGTTGGACCGGGGTGAAGGCAATGAGTTCAAGTCTATTTATGACTGCGGATTCTGGGGGCAGGTCAGTCTACTTCAGGCCCCCCAAACCGTTCGGATCAGCCGCCATAAGCGCTTCCAGAATCTCGCCGGCCCACTCCCACTGGCCGATGATCGGATATTCCAGCATGGCGAGTTGCGCCAGCGGGCGGGATTGCTCCATAGCTGCCCGGATCGAAGTCTTCTCGTAGGCCTTCACTGCCGTGACCAGACCCCGCACGGATTCCGGCAGACGTCCGGTGAGGCGCGGTTTTGCGCCGTTGCGGTCCACGTCGCAGGGAACCTCCACTATGTCTTCGTACGCCAGGTCCTCTATGGCTCCGCGGTTGCGGACGTTCAGGACAATCTCGCGGGACTGCTCCGAAACCAGACCCGTCATCAGGTCGAGCGCGATCTTGTGATAGCCGGTGGCGGCGTCGAAGGGGTCAGGCTGTTCCGCGTTCTGGCTGAAAGCCGAGCCCGCCTGCGCTTCCAGCTTCATGTAAGACGCATTGCGCTGCTGCAGGTAGTCGGTGTACGTGGCCAGCGCCTCTGCATCGGTCTGCTGCGCCAACCGCGCGAACAGTTCCACATTCATACGCTCCAGTTCCTCACCGCGGCTGGCTCCGGCCTTAAGTTGATTGCGGTACGCCTTGCGCTGGCTGTAGTAGAAGAACAAGTACTCTGTGGGGATCAGCTTCAGCGTCTGGATGAGCGCGGGGTCAAACAGGTCTGCCGGGTAAAGACCACGAAGAAGTTCTGTATCCGCCAGCAGCCGTTCCGTGATGTCTTCGCCGCGCAGAAGAACCCGCCGGACCCAGCCCAGGTGATTCAGCCCGGCATAGTCGAAGAACATTTCAGACGCAGGAGCGCCCACCGCTTCCGCAATTTTGTGGAACACCTCACTGGGTGTGTCGCAGATGCCGATCACTTTGAGTCTGGTGTGCTCGGTCAGGGCTTGTGTGATCAGGCCCGCCGGATTGCTGAAATTAATGAACCAGGCGTCAGGCGCTACGGCCTCGACGACCTTCGCCTGTCCCAGGGTTACGGGAAGCGTTCGCAGGGCCATAGCGGCTCCGGCAGGGCCTGTGGTCTCCTGGCCGGCAAGGCCATGTTCAATGGCGAGCCGCTCATCGCGCGCCCGGGCTTTCATGCCGCCCACACGAATACTGCTGAGCACGAAATCAGCACCAGTTGCTGCGTCCTCCAGATCGGAAGTCACGCGGATTGCAAAGCCCGCGCCAAGCTTGCGCACGATTTCGCGGCCAATTCGGGCGATAGTTTCGGTTCGCTCCACGTCGATGTCAAACAACGTGACTTCGCCGATTCCAAACAGAGCCTGGGCCTGGGCCAGGCCGTGAATCAGCAGCGGGGCACGAACGCCGCCCCCTCCAATGATGGTTATTTTTCGCATAGGGAATCTTTCAGTAGTTCTTGAACGCGTGCGGCATCAGGAAAACCGGCGACGCCGCCATAGGCTTCCGTGGAAAGCGCGCCGCAAATGTTGGCGGCCTGCAGGCAAGTGGGGGGGGCTTCACCGCGCAGCCAGTAATGCAGGAAACCGGCATCGAAGGCATCGCCCGCGCCGATGGTATCAACCGGGGTCACGCGGCATGGCTCTGCGTGGAAGATTTCCCCGTCCCACAACATGGCAGCGCCGGTTGCACCCAGCTTCAGGACTACGCGCCGGACTCCGGCTGTTTCATAGGCGCGAAGACTCCGCTCCGGATCCTGTTCACCGGTCATGCGCAGGGCCTCCAGTTCATTCGGGAAGAAGATATCTACTTCCCGAAGAAGCTCCATAGCCTGTTCATCTGCGAGCCACGCTTCGTGCCAGCCGGTATCGAGCGAGATGGTGCAGCCATTGGCACGAATCGCGGCCATCAGACCTGCGGCTGTTTCGAGGGGAGGTGCCCACCCCAGGTGGATATGTCTGGTCCGACGCAGCCCCCCCGATTTCGCCGTCTCCGCCAGAACTTCGGGGAAGCGCCTATTGGCGCCCTGATACGTCAGAAACGTACGGTCCTGAGCGGTGCTGACACCGACCGAGAAGGCGGTGGGCTCCGTGTCGTGAAACCGGAGTTCGGAAGTGTCGACACCAAACCCAGCCAGGCGCTCGGTGACCCAGTTACCTGTATCGTGCCCCACAACACTTAATACAGACGCATCAGACCCCAGTCGCGCAAGGCCGCACGCCGTAATCGCCGCCCCACCACCCACGTCGCGGCGGTACTCTTTGGCGAAGACCTCGGTGCCTGCCCCTGGCCATTCCGTAAAGCCTCCCAGAATCAGATCCACAAACAGGTCGCCCGCCACCAATACATCGAACTGCCTGCTCAAGCCTGTTCCTCCGCGAACGGCCATTCGCGGGTGCTCCGGGCACGCCACATGTAGGTGCCGATGCCGATTGCCAGCAGAATGATCCCCGCCACAATGTACTGCAGCCCGCTGGCCACCAGAATGTAGAGCCAGCCGAGGAAAGCGATCACGCTCGTCGCCGGATACAGGGCCATCTTGTAGGGACGATGGATGTCGGGGCGGTTGCGCCGAATCATGGTGACGGCTACAACCTGCGCCATGAACTGCACCAGGACCTGAATCACGATCAGGGCATTGACGACGATATCAAGAGTCAGCAGGCAGGCCAGCGCGGAACACACTCCTATAAAGACGACCGAGAAGTTCGGGAACCCCCGCGTTGGATGCAGGCGCGCAAAGATCGAAAAGAACCGGCCCTCAATGGCGGCTGCGTAGGGGACCCGCGAGTATCCCAGCAGCACCGCGAAAAGCGATGCCAGCGTGGTCCACAACACCAGAACCGTTACTACCTGAGCTGTTCCGATGCCATACAGCCGCTGGATGAAATCCGAAACCACGGCGGTCGATTTGATCGCCTCGCGCCACGGCACCACGCTGATGATGCCCAGGTTCATCGTCATATAAAGAGACGCGACGGCGACAATCGACCAAAGGATGGAGCGCGGAATCACTTTGTCGGGGTGCTTTACCCCCGCCCAGGCCAAAGAAAAAAGCCCTGGACGGCTCAAAAGCGCCCGGCGGGAAATCGAGGAGCCTCTGCACGTTGAAGTTCAGCATGCCTGCCGTGGTGATCCAGACGACGGTACCCAGCACCACCAGCCACATACCCACCGAGAGCCTGGCCACCGACCGAATGTCGCGATACAGCAGAAATGTGATCAACGCACAAACGCCCATCGCGATAGCCTTCTCCTGCCACCATTCGATATTGCCGGAGAGGAATTTTGTGTACTGCGCGAAGCCGATCGCGCCGGAGGCGATGCTGAGCGGCGCCAGGAAGATGGTCTGCCAGATGAAGAGGAAACTCATCATGCGACCCAGTTTCTTCGGCCCGTAAGCTTCCGAAAGATAACGGAGAGGCCCGCCCGTTCCTGGCATCGCCGCTCCAAGTTCGGCCCAAACCATACCGTCGCACAACGCCACCACTGCGCCCAGAACCCAGCCCAGCATCGCCTGCGGGCCGTTCATCTTGGCCAGCAGAATGGGGATAGTGATAAACGGGCCAACGCCGATCATCTCCAGCATGTTGGCGGAAGTGGCTCCCCACAGCCCGACACTGCGGACGAGATGAGGCTGCTGGTTTTTTTGTTGCAAATGCTAGCATACGATTGCTTTGACCCGCTTCGCGATTCTGATGGCTTTGGTCTGCCTCGCGGCGGAGGCACAGTCGCCTCTGGAGCGTGCGGTATCTCTGGCCCGCGAGCGCCGTTACCCGGAGGCGCAGGCGCTCTTGCGGGGCGTTGCTGAACCCGTGCCTGCGCCGCAGCGCATCGCTTTTCACCGGCTGAAAGCTGCGGTCGAGTCCGGGTTGAACAATGCGGCGGGTGCCGCTGCGGAGATGGAGCGGGCCCTCAGGCTGGCACCCTCGGATCCCGGGTTACTCCTGGCCACCGCCGTTGCCGAACACGCCGCCGGCAACCTCGATCTGGCCCTGCTGCATGCCATGGCTGCCCCTGGAAACGCTCCCGCTCAGGCCCTGGGCGCGGGCATCCAGGAACTTCGCAACAAGTTGCCCGAAGCAATTGCCGCCTGGCGAGAAGCTGCCCGGCTTGATCCCACCCGAGAGGCCTATCGCGCTGGGTTTGCCTCCGCCCTGATCCGCGATCAGAACTTCGATGTCGCAATTGACGCGCTGCGGGCCATCCTGCCCCTGTTCCCCGGCTCGGCCCACCTCACAACCCTTCTCGGAATTGCTCAGTTTGCACGCGGCGATTCGGACGAGGCTTCCCGAACCTTATCTGCCGCCATCACGCTTGATCCCGGCTCGGAACCGGCCTTTATCGCGCTCACCCAAATTGCCCTGCAGGCGTCCGCCGCTCCCGATTCCGTCATCGTGAAGCAACTTTGCGGCTGGAATCCCTCGGTCTGTGCCGCGCTCCGCCTTCGGGAGGCGCGGGAGGCCGGGGACGACGCGTTGCAGGCAGCGTCCATCAAAACACTGGAACAGGCTCCCCAAACCGACATCGTGGCACACTGCGAACTCGCCCGGGCCCGGGAATGGACCAATCGCCTCCCCGAGGCCCGTACCGAAATGGAGAAGTGCGTCGCGGCCAGCCCTTCACCGCAGAACCATTACCGCCTGGGGCTCATTTACCGAAGACTCGGCCTGGCGGCTCTCGCACGGCGTGAAATGGAGACCCGTCAGCGCCTTCTGAACGGGCAGTCTGAAGGGGCGGCGGAAGGCCAAATTCTGCTCAAAAGAGTGCGTTAACTTTCATTCTCAAGTAGACTGTAACAAAGCTGTGTAGCTCAGGCACCGTCGTCCACGACACCCTACGACGTCCACACTCCGAATTTCAGGTTGAGGTCTAATGATCAAAGTTTTCAGAAGTTTGTCCTTTTTACTGCTGGCGGCGAGCTCCTTGCTTGCCCAGCTCGATACCGGCTCTATTGTCGGCATCGTCCGTGATGCCAGTGGCGGCGCGATTCCAAAGACCACCCTAAGCCTCACGAACACCGCCACCAGCGTCACCGTTAACACCACCACTGCTGCCTCCGGCCAGTATCAGTTCAGTTCGGTTCGCGTTGGGCTCTACACGATTAAAGCCAGCGCTCCCGGCTTTAGCGCTCAGGTTGTCAACAACGTTCAAATTGACGTCCAGTCCCGCCCCTCCATCGATTTCGACCTGAAGGTCGGCGATGTTTCACAGACTGTCGAAGTCACGGCCTCCACCCCCCTTCTCAGCACCCAGACAGCAGACGTCGGCGGCGTGGTGCAGGAGCAACAGATCCGCGACCTGCCTCTGAACGGTCGCCGCTACTCCGATCTCGCGCTCCTCGAAGCGGGTATCTTTAAGTCGCCCACTGTCTCCAACGCTGCTGCCGACCGTTTCAGTTCCAACGGCAACCTGGAAACGCAGAACTACTTCTCGCTCGACGGCATCGAAAACAACTCGGGTTCCACCAACCTGCAGGAAGGCTCCGTCCAGGTGGTGCAGCCTCCGCCAGACGCCCTCGCTGAGTTCCGTGTCCAGACCCGCACCTACTCTTCCGAATTCGGCACCGCCGCCGGCGCGATCATCAACGCCTCTCTCAAAAGCGGCAGCGATGCCTTCCACGGCAGCGTCTGGGAGTTCCTCCGCAACAACCAGCTCGACGCCAATACTTTCTTCAACAACGCCAACGGCGTCGCCCGCGGCCACTTCGTGCAGAACCAGTACGGCGGCACCTTCGGTGGTCCCATCGTGAAGCACAAGACCTTCTTCTTCGCCGACATCCAGAAGCTGGCCAGCCGCAAAGCCACCACAATTCTCTCCACCGTGCCCACGCCCCTCATGAAGACCGGCAACTTCACCGAACTTCGCCCCGTCCTCGCAAATCCGGCAGTCGCGGGCCAGGGCGGTTGCATCAGCGGCAACATCATCGCCGCCTCCTGCATCGATCCGGTCGGTTCGAAACTGCTGGCGCTGTACCCCGACCCGAACATCCCTTCCGCCGTCGGTCGCCAGGGCACCCCCGGCAGCTGGACCGGCGCGGCCAACTATCAATTCCAATACTCCGTTCCTAACGATACCTACTCCTGGGATACCCGGATCGACCACAACATCAACGACAACAACCGCCTCTTTGGCCGTTACAGCGAATACGTGGTCAAGCGTCAGGATGCCCCCTGGACCAGCAACCCCCTCGCAGGCAACGGCAACTTTGCCACCCAATACCAGATCAAGGCGAAGTCTGTGGCTCTTTCGTGGACCGACGTTCTCTCGCCGTCCATGTTGAATGAATTTCGCGCCGGCTTCACCCGCGACAACGCTCACAGCGACGCGCTTGGCCTCGAACTCGGCAAGTCTGCAGCCTCTCAGTTTGGCCTGACCGGGATTCCGTCGAACCCGTACAACGCAGGTCTGCCGCCCATCAATATCACCGGCATGCAGCGTCTCGGCACTGCTCCCTGGCGGCCGCAGGCTCAGATTGCGCAAGTCTGGCAGTTACTCGACACGCTTAGCTGGCTCAAGGGCGACCACAGCCTGAAGTTTGGTTTTGAAAGCCGCCACACCAGCGTGAACTTCCTCGACGCGCAGTCTCCCCAGGGCCAGATCACCTCCAGCGGCATCTATACAGGTAACGTTGGTATCGGTGTGGCCGACTTCCTCCTCGGCGATGTTTCCACCGCCGCCTTCACCACGCCCACCGTCGTTCACAACTACAAGCCCGGCTTCAATTTCTTCGCGCAGGACAGCTGGCGCGTTCGCAAGAACCTGACCCTGAACTACGGCATTCGCTACGAACTCTTCGCTCCGGTTCTGAACCACCAGAACGCCCTCGCGAATTTCACTCCCGAAAACGGCGGCGGCTACGTGGTCGCCAAAGCAGGTGACTGGTACTCCCGCAGCCTGATCCACCCCGACAAGAACGACTTTGCTCCCCGCCTTGGCTTTAGCTACCAGCCCGTCAGCAAGCTGGTCTTCCGCGGTGGTTACGGCATCTTCTACCAGCACGATGTTCGCATTGGCTCGGAAAGTGTCCTCGGTGCCAATCCTCCCTTCTTCTATGACCAGTCGATTGCCCAGGTCTTTGGCAGCACCACCCCCACCTTCCTGTTGAAGAACGGTTTCCCGGCCAGCCAGTTCGGCCCTGCCATTCTGGACCTCTCTCGTGTCCAGGTTCGTGCGCAGGATCCCAATCAGCGCACTTCCTACGTGCAGCAAGCCAGCATGGGTCCGCAGTGGGAATTCACGCCGAACACCGTTCTGGATGTTTCCTGGGTCGGCAACTTCGGTCGGCGGATGAATCGCCTCCGCAATGCGAACCAGGGTGTCGCCACCGTTGCAAACGGTGTTGCCACCACGCGCTTCCCGTACGCCAACCTCAACTCCAACGTCAACACCCTGGGAGGCACCCACGCCTATCTGCAGATGGCCACCAACGATGGCAACACCAACTACAACGGTCTCCTGGTGTCCCTGAAGCGCCGCTATTCCAAAGGTCTCGGCTATGGTCTCAGCTACACCTTCAGCAAGAACTTTGCGGATTTTGTGGATAACCTCACAGGCGGTTCCACCCCGGCCAACGCCTACAACTACAGCCTGGAGCGGAGCTTCTCGCCGTTCGACGTTCGCCACCGCCTGGTTGCCAACGCGCTGTACAGCCTCCCCATCGGCAAAGGCGGCATGGTCCTGAACAACGACTCCATGGCTGCAAAGCTGCTCGGCGGCTGGCAGCTCAACAGCATCGTCACCCTGCAGGGTGGCATTCCGTTTACCGCCACCGCTCCCGACAACTCTGCCACCGGCGGCAGCCACGCCAACCGAGCCAACTGCATCGGTGACCCATTCTCGGGTGCCACGCAGGACCCCTCTCGCCTGGCCGGTGCCACCGCTCCGGGCTTCTTCATCAACCCTGCGGCTTTCTCCACCGTTGGTCTGGGCCGCTTCGGCACCTGCGCTCCCCGTATGTTCCACGGCCCCGGCACGAAGAATCTGGATATCAGCCTCTTCAAGACCTTCGTCGTAACGGAAACCGTGAAGGTTGAGTTCCGCAGCGAGTTCTTCAACTCGTTCAACCATGCGAACTTCGCGAACCCCTCTGCCAACGCCGCACCCGCTTCCATTGCGTCTTTCGGGAAGATCACCGGCACCATCGGTGATCCTCGCGATATCCAGCTCGCCCTGAAGCTTTATTTCTAACGAGGAGTCGAAATTCTGATGAAGCCCCTGCTGATCCTGATTACGTCTGCTTGCGCGTTTGCGCAACTGCCCTACAGCACCACCATCCAGCCGTCCCCGGTTGATCGCGAAATTGCGGTCAACCGTGGCTCTCCGGCCCTCTGGCAGAGTCTGAAAAAGCTCCACACCAGAGCCAGCCTGATGATGATCACGGCCCACCCCGACGATGAAGACGGGGGCATGCTCGCCTACGAATCCCGTGGCCAGGGGGCGCGTGTTTCGCTGCTCACTCTGAACAGGGGCGAGGGTGGCGCGAATGTGATGTCGCCCGATTATTTCGATGCCCTCGGCCTCGTCCGCACCATGGAACTGCTCTCCGCCGGACGTTACTACGGCGTGGACCAATACTGGACCCGCGTGATTGACTACGGCTTCTCCAAAACCAAGGCCGAGTCGATCGCCCGCTGGACGCATGACCGCGTTCTGTATGACGTGGTGAAGGTCGTCCGCCAGGTTCGGCCTCTCGTCATCACCTCTGTGTTTGTGGGCGGGACCAGCGATGGTCACGGCAACCACCAGACCGCCGGTGCCATGGCCCAGGAAGTCTTCCGCGCCGCCGGCGACCCCAACGTATTCCCCGACCAGATCAAAGCCGGTCTCAAGCCCTGGAATCCCGTCAAGGACTATGCCCGCGCCCCCAATTCGCGTCGCGGCGGCACCAGCCCGCTCTCCATCAACGTGGAAGTTCCCGAAGGCGACTACGACCCGATCCTCGGCGCGTCTTACCAGCAGATTTCCCGGGAAGGCCTCGGCTACCAGAAGTCGCAGAACGGCGGCAGCTCGATTCCGAATGCCGGACAGATGATGGCCGGCTACCACCGCTATGCCTCCGAAGTCTCGGTCCCTGAAAAGGAAAAGACCTTCTTCGATGGCATCGATACTTCGCTCTCCGGCATCTCTTCGCTGGCCGGCCCCAATCCCCCCGCTTTCCTCGCCGATGGCCTCCGCCAGATCAACTCCGCAGTCGAAGACGCCATTATCAAGTTCTCAGCCGTCAAGCCTGACGCCACCGCTCCCGCGCTCGCCACCGGCCTCAAAGCCACCGCGGCGCTGCTCGACGCTGTCGCGAAGAGCAACCTTCCCGAACTCGCGAAGTTCAACGTCACCCACGAACTCCAGGTCAAGCGCGTCCAGTTCAACGACGCCCTCGCCGAAGCTCTCGGCCTCTCCATCGCCGCCAACGTTGCGCCTGCCACCGAGAACACCTCACCCTTCGCCGCCATGATGGGCGATCCGGAAACCTTCCGCCTCGCCATCCCCGGCCAGAAGTTCGCCGTCAAGGTTCACGTCGTCAACCAGGCCGCCACGCCAGTGACGCTGAAGAACGCTTCGGTGGAAGCCTACCAGCAGAAGGAAACGTGGACCATCGCCGCAGCCGCGCCGGTCACCCCCGGCCCCCTCGCCGATGCCAAAGCCGTTGACGTTCGCTTCAACGTGACCGTCCCCGACAACGCCACCTTCACCCGGCCTTACTTCTCGCGCCCCGACCTCGAACAGTCCTTCTACGACATCGCCGACGAGCGCTTCCTCAACCAGCCCCTCTCGCCGTACCCCCTCGCCGCCTGGGCCGACTTCGAATATGAAGGCGCACCCATCCGCATCGGCCAGTACGTCCAGACCATCAAGCGCGTCACCGGCTCCGGCACCGTGAAGGAACCCCTCGCCGTCGCCCCCGCCGTCAGCATCGCCATCGCCCCCCGCGCCGGCATCGTGCCCCTCGGTTCGAAGGCCTTCGAAGTCAACGCGGTCATTCGCAGCAACGTGAAGGGCCCCGCCAAAGGCACTGTTCGTCTCAACCTGCCCGCCGGCTGGACCTCCAAACCCGCCGCCGCCGACTTCTCCACGGCTGACGACGGCCAGGAGCAGGCCATGAGCTTCACCGTCACGCCCGCCAACCTCGCCGAAAAGCCCTACCAGATTCAGGCCGTCGCCGAGTACGCCGGGCGTAAGTACAGCGAAGGCTACGAGATGACCGGCTACTCCGGCGCGCGCCCCTACTTCCTGTACAAGCCGTCCACCTATAACCTCGCCGGCGTCGACGTCAAAGTCGCCCCCGGTCTCAAGGTCGCTTACATCATGGGCACCGGCGACGATGTCCCCGCCTCTCTTGAACACCTCGGCGTCAAGGCAACTCTCCTCGGCCCCTCCGAAGTGGCCTCGGGCGACCTCTCCCGCTTCGACATCATCCTCCTCGGCGTCCGCGCATATGCCGCCCGCGAGGACCTGAAGGTTCACAACGCCCGCCTTCTCGACTACGTGAAGAACGGCGGCGTGGTCGTCGTCCAGTACAACACCCCCGAGTTCGACCACAACTTCGGCCCCTACCCCTACGTCATGGGCAGCAACCCCGAAGAAGTCACCGACGAAGTCTCGAAGGTCAACATCCTCATCCCCACCCACCCCGTCTTCAACTGGCCCAACAAAGTCACCGAAAAGGACTTCACCGGCTGGGTGGAAGAGCGCGGTTCCAAGTGGCTCAAGTCCTGGGACCCCCAATACCAGGCGCTCCTCGAAACGCACGATGAGGATCAGCCGGCCCAGTCCGGTGGCCTCCTCTACGCGAAGTACGGCAAAGGCATCTACGTCTACAACGCGTACGCCTTCTACCGCCAGCTGCCCGACGGCGTCCCCGGCGCCTACCGCATCTTCGCCAACATGCTGAGCCTGCCCAAGAACCCGCAGCGGTAATGCTTCGCAACGTAATCCTTCTGGGCGGAGTCAGCGTTTTGCTGATCTCCGCCCAGTCTGTTTCTAACCCCTGCAAAACCTGCCACCCCAGCGAAACCGCCCGCTTCCTTGCCTCCCCCATGGGGCGCTCCCTCGGCCCGGCTGACGCTATTCCTCCCGGCCGCACCACCCACT
>RGPS01000175.1 GCA_010084195.1 Terriglobia bacterium | reverse complement strand
GGCCGTTCGGCTTCTGTCCGCCATTGCCACCGGGGCCCTGAGCGTTTGCGATCACGTTCGTTGACAATGAGCCGGTGATTAACAAGGTTACAACCAGCGTTTTCTGTACACGGTTAAACATGCTTTTTCTCCGCTAATACTTTATCACGTACTACCAATTCCAGTTGAACAAGCCCATGCCGGTACCCCGCGCAAGCTGTGGTCCGCGCCGTCGGTGAAAAGGAAGCTCCATTTCTTCAGAATCGGCCGTGGTAGCGGATTCGCTGTCACGCGGTCGCGGTTTTTGCTGCGGCAAGCACGGGGATGTCGGTGAGGTGGGGCCAGCAGCGCATGGCGTGCCGAGCGATGAGAAGGAGAATGATCGCACCGATGCCGCCAAGTAGAGTCTCGGTTATCATCAAGCCGCGGGCGCCGCCGTATCGGTAGCCGACCCCGTCGAGCCAAGTCATATAGAGGAGAGCGACGTCGCCGCTTGAACCGAGCAAAGCGTAGCCGGTGGCCGCGCCGCGGTGGCGGCGGCCGAGGACTTCGAGGATCAGGCCTGTGTAGGCGGCAAAGGTGAGCCCGGTGCTGAAGGAATAAGCGGCGTCCCCGATCGCGTAAGTAAAGGCGGTGGTGGGAGCCAGCCAAAGGTACGCTGCGGAAGCGGCGACGAACATCCCGAAGACTGCGTAGCAAGTCTTGCGGTGCACGCGGTCGCAGACCCAGCCGCCGAGGACGCAGCCGATTCCCATCAGGACGCCGCCGCCTGCGCCGGTGATCAGAGCGACGAGATCGCCGGAGGCATGGTAGTCGGGGCCTACGCTTGAGATCAGATGGGTGAGGCCTCCAGCGCCAACGGGTGATAAGAAGAACACGAGTCCGAGCCAGGTGCGTCGCGCGGAGAGCACCAGCCAAACGTCATGGAAGAAGGCGGTGAACAGCAGCTTCGGGGCGAGGCGAGGGAGCGGCGTTTCGGGGATAAAGAGCACCACCAGTGACGGCACGAATATGATGGCGACCGCGGCAAGCGCGAGCAGGGGTAGGGGAACGCGATCCGAAAGCCAGATCAGGGCACCGCCCATAACGGCGCTGACACCGATGTTGCCAGCCTGATACCAACCGGCGGCGCGGCCGCGGATGCTCGGCTCCACGGTGGACATCAGCGCGCCTACAGCCGAGCCAATCAGGGTTGCAATCACCCGCGAGGCAAAGAGAATAACAGTCATCACAGCGAGCGAGCCATCTACGCAGAAGATGGCGGCACATCCGAAGAAAGCAATAAGTGCTGAGAACAGGAGCACCGAGGTTCGGCGGCTGAAGCCGAGGTCGTTGACGGGAGAGGTGAGGAATGACCAGACATTGGGAAGAGAGGCGATGACAAGGACTGCGGCGATGCTATCGACGGCAACGCCATGCTTGCGGAGCATGTAAGGAATCAGGAGAGAACCCACGCCCCAACCGGCAACACCAGAGGGAAGCGCGAGAAGGCAAAAGAGCCATGGTGGGATATTTTTGAGATGATCGGCTGAAGTCATCTGTAAATTAAATCACACTACATTGTCCAGGACTGTATCGTCGGGCTCGTCTATCGAAGCGGTGGACCAGCGCATTTGCGAATTCTACAAGATGCTGGTCTGCTTTTCCACACCGTCCTCGTTGATGCAAAGTTGGCGCTTCGAAATCTTTGGCTCGAGCCTGATGATTTTGAGTCTTGTGCCCAAGAGTCGACTCACCAGAGGCTGGAAGGCGTCGCAAGTCTTTGAAAGTATTGGTGGTTGCGCAGGGACTCGCCCCCCGGACCTCCTGCGTGTGAGGCAGACGGTCACGGCACTCAGCCTTCATGCTCCTGTTGCGTTTGTGACATGAACCCCTGTCCGTGCAGTGGAGGCGATGGGGCGGCTGAGAGCACAGAGCGCCGGTCTTTGCCACGGAGCCATCCCCCAACGGTCGCGACCATCAAATGTCGGGTTTTCCGGACCGATTTGTCGGGTTCTTTGTCGGGAAAAGAACACAACCCGACATCAGTTTGGTATCTGGAATCAATGGCTTAAGTGCCATTTGTCGGGTTTGTCGGGTTTCTGGGAGGAGAGAGCCTCCCAGAGAAATCGAGTGGGGAATTCTCGTCTTTGGCGAGTGGTCGGAAGGAGACCGAAGGAACAGGGCGGAGGTCTGGAGGTTGGACCTCAAACGGACCTCGGGCGTTCAATGTTTTGGCGGGGTTTTACTGCTAAGTGTTTGAAAAGATATGGTGGGCTTGCCCGGACTCGAACCGGAGACCTCTACCGTGTCAAGGTAGCGCTCTAACCAACTGAGCTACAAGCCCGTTACTGCGTGGACAAAACCCAGTATAACAGGCGGGGTGTTGAAGCAAGGGCTGCCTTGTATCCTTGGAGTTTGTCCCAGCAAACACATCACGATGCAGCGCAGTCGATTGCGGTTAAGCGCGCCCAGGTGGAGTTTCACAACTTCGCTTCCCTGGGGGAGCCGGAGCGGGCCCGTCGGGTCTATTCCGAGGAGAACGTACGGCGGGGAACGGTGATTCGCAAGCACCGTGATTTTATTGGGGAGCTGACTCCTTTTCTGGAGATCGGGGCGAACGCCGGGCATTCGAGCTACATGCTGGCCAACGAGTTTGGCGGGGATGGGTTTGCTCTTGATATTTCGGCTGATTCACTGCGGTATGGCGTGTCGCTGATGGAGAGCTGGGAGTTGGCGCGGGCTCCGGTGCGGGTGGCGGGAGATGCTTTGAATCTGCCGTTCCGGGACGGATCTTTGCGGACGGTGTTTGCGTTCCAGATGCTGAGCCAGTTCATGGACATTGAGGCCGTGTTTCTGGAAGTGAAGAGGGTGCTGGCTCCGGGGGGCGTATTTATCTTTGCGGAGGAGCCTTTGCGGCGGGGGCTTTCGTTGCGGCTGTATCGGTGTCCTTATCGGGACACGATGAAGCCGTGGGAGCGGAAGTTGCATGACTGGGGGCTGCTGGGGTATCTGGTGCGGGATGTGATTGGGGCCCATCAGGAAGAGAGCTTTGGGATTCGGCAGAACCACAAGATGGAGCTGCGGCATTGGGATGCGCTGATTCGGAAACATTTTGTGGAGTACGAGAGTGAGATTTTCGTTCCGCAGCGTGGGTGGGGCGAGAATATTGTCGGCAAATGGTCGAGGTCGCAGTGGGCTTTGGCGCATCGGCTGGGGGGGACGTTGTCGGCTATGTGCCGGAAGGCGGGGCCTGCGGTTGCAGAGGCTCAGGCGTGGGAGAGTCGGTTGCGGTGCCCGGACTGCGGGGCTCCGGTTCGTTTGGGGGCGGAGGAACGGCTGGAGTGCACGGCTTGTGTGTATGCGGCTCCGAATGAGGGTGGCGTTTATAACCTGCTGCGGTCGGTGGATAAGAAAGAGCTGTATCCGGGGGATCGGTCGGATGTGATCGACTTTACTCTGCCGGGGCATGAGGCTCGGCTGGGGACGGGCTGGTATTCGCTGGAGGGTGTTTACGGGAATAAGTACCGGTGGGTTGGCGGGGCGGCTACGGCGGTTCTGCAGCCGGCGCATGCGGGGCCGAAGAGGTTACGGATTCGGGGCCATGCGAGTGAGCAGCTGTTTGAGCAGGGATCGAAGCCGAAGGTGACGGCGGTGGTGAACGGGGTCCGGGCGGGGGAGTGGGAACTGGACCGGACGGGGTTGTTTATTTTGGAAGCGGATGTGCAGGAAGTGGATGAGTATCAGGTGGCGATTGAAGTTTCGCCGGTGTGGAAATTCCCTCCCGATGAGCGCCAGCTTACGGTCACGCTGAGCATGATTCGGCTGACGCCCCGGGATTGAGAAGAGGGCCGCTCCCTTACGGTCGCGGTTCGGTAAGGGCCGGTTCGGTAAGGGGCGGTTCGGTACGGGGCCGGTTCGGTAAGGGCCGGTTCGGTCAGGGGCGGTTCGGTAGTTACAGCTTGCTGAGGTAGTCGAAGCTTTTCTTTAAGCTGTCGAGGGGATCGCCGGGTGTTTGGTCCTGTTCGACGAAGAAGTGCTTTACACCGGTGCCAGGGGCGGCCTTCAGGATGGCGGCGAAGTCGAGGGAGCCGCTGCCGACTTCTTTGAACGCGCTGCGGTCGACGGTTTCTGTGAACTGGACGGGATGGTCCTTGGCTTTGTCCTTCAGGTGGAGGAGCGCGATGCGGCCTTTCCATTCCTTCATGATGTCGAGAGGGTTGTGGCCGGCGACGGAGACCCAGAAGAGGTCGAGTTCGAGCTGGACGAGTTTCTTGTCGAGACGATCTTTGAAGATGTCGATGGGGCGTTCGCCGGGCTTGCCGCCGAATTCGAAAGCGTGGTTGTGATAGACGAACTGGAGGCCGGCTTTGTGGCACTCCTGGGCGACGTGGTTCATCTGGTCGGCGGTCTTTTTGTAGAAGTCGGAATTGCCTCGGGCCTTGGGGTTGATGTAGGCCATGGTGAAGTACTGGACGCCGGCTTTCTTCACGCTTTCAATGGCTTCGGGGAGTTCCACTTTCTGCATACCGTAGATTTCCCAGTCGCCGGTGATGAGGGGGACTTCGACGTGGCAGGAGACGGCCTTCATGCCGTTCTGTTGGATGAGGGGCAGGAGGGTGATGAGGTCCTTGCGGCCGGCACCTTCGATTTCCTTGTAGCCGATCTGGGCGATGGTTTTGATGACCTTTTCGGACTCCTTCATGAGAGTGCCGCGGACGGTGTAAAGCTGGACGCCGAGGGGGCGCGTGGTTTTGGCAAAGGCGCGGGGTGCGGCTGCCAGCAGGGGCAGGGAGGCGGCCAGCATCTGGCGGCGGGAAAGGTTGGTAACGAGGGACATCGGCCTTAGTTTAGCGGATTGGGTTAGCGGATTCGCATTACCGGATTCGGCAGCGGCTATCCGGTTCCACTACAATAAGTCTGTTATGCCAGTCTTCCGAATCCACCGTATGAAGGAAGCGCCGCGCGAGAATTTTCGCTGGGCGCCGCATGTTTCCGGCATGGCCAATGTGAAGCCAAAGGACTACGAAGCAGCCGCTGAGGTTGAGGCCGAAAGCGAGTATGCCGCGTGGGTTTTGTTGCGTGGCTCGGGGCAGCCTCTGAATGTGGGGGATCTGCTGGAGGCCCCGACGGGCGAGTTGCGGATATGCAAGTATGTGGGCTTCGAAGAGGCGCGCTGGATTTTGCCGGAGCAGTTGCAGCAGAGTTTTATTGCGCCTCCGACGGCAGCGCCGGTCAGTTCCGCCCAGATTTAGTTTGATCAGGAGAGTTTTGAATGCCAGTCCGGCTCGGCGATGACATCGACGATTTTTGCGTGAAGTGCAAGCGGGTGATGAACCACCTGGTGGTTTCGATTGTGAGCGAGGGTCCGGCGAAGGTGCGTTGCAAGACGTGTTATTCGGATCATGATTTCCGGAACGAACAGGCACCTCCTCCGAAGGAAAAGAAACCTCCGGTTGTGAAGGTGGCTGCGGCGGCGGTGGGTTTGCCGGGGGTGGATTTGCCGGAGGTGGACTTGCCGGAGGTGGATTTGCTTGTGGAGGATGTACTGGTGGCTGACGCAGAGGTTGCTGAGTAAATGCAGATCTTTGTTACCGGCGGGGCCGGTTTTATTGGGTCGGAATTCATTCGCCAGGCGGTTGCGGCGGGTGATTCGGTTATCAATTTTGACAAGCTGACGTACGCGGGGAATCTGGAAAACCTGGCGTCGGTGGTAGCGAATCCGCTGTATTCGCTGGTGGTTGGGGATGTTTGTAAGGCGGATCAGGTGGCGGCTGCGATGCCGGAGGCCTGCGATGCGGTGGTCCATTTTGCGGCTGAATCGCATGTGGACCGGAGTATTCTGTCGGCGGAAGAGTTTGTGCTGACGAACGTTCTGGGTACGCAGGTGATGCTGGATGTGGCGCGGCATCGCAAGGTGGGGCGGTTCCTGCATATCTCGACGGATGAGGTTGGCGGGGATATGGAGGCCGATGAGTGGTTCCGTGAGGAGGGGGCTTTGGAGCCTTCGAGTCCGTATGCGGCGAGTAAGACGGCTGCGGAGCACTTTGTACGGGCGGCGGCACGGACGTTTGGGCTGGACACGATTGTGACGCGGACGAGCAACAATTACGGGCCGTTTCAGTTTCCGGAGAAGTTGTTGCCGCTGGCGATTTCGAATGCGCTGGAGGACAGGCCGATTCCGGTTTACGGGGACGGGCTGCAGATCCGCGACTGGGTCCATGTGGCGGATAACTGTGAGGCTTTGCGATTGGCGTTGGCCAAGGGCCGGGCGGGTGAGACGTACCACATTGGCGGGGGCGATCCGATGACGAATCTGGATGTGCTGCACATGCTGCTGCGGATTGTAGGTAAGCCGGAGAGTTTGTTGACGCGGGTTACGGATCGGTTGGGGCATGACCGTCGGTATGCGGTGCATTTCGGGAAGACTACGCACGAGTTGGGGTGGAGTCCGGAGACGACTTTTGAGGCGGGTTTGACGGCGACGATTGATTGGTACAAAGCCAATGCCGAGTGGGTTAGCCGGTGCAAGAGCGGGGATTACCGGAAGTATTACGAGACTATGTACGCGGGTCGGGAAACGGTTTAGCGATGTGGATGGCGGCGCGGCTGGGGGCTTTGGCGGTTCTGGCGGTTTTGCTGAGCGGGTGCGGCGGGTCGGAACCGGCTGCTGCTCCGGTGCAGAAGGCTGCTGCGGTTGAGAAGCCGAAGCTGAAGGATCACCGGGCGGGTTTGGCGCTGGAGAACCAGGTGTCGACGCGGATGGTGGAGGACCACATTCTGGAGAGTCTGAAGCTGCCGGGCGGGTCGTTTGGGGAGTACGAGAAGAAGGGCAAGAAGTACCAGATGTTTATTATTGAGTCGGCCTCGGCGCAGGAGGCGGCTTTGATTTTGTTTAGTTACAAGGCGACGTTGCAGAGTCCGGAATATATTGCCTATATGGGTGGGTATTTTGGGGGCGACGGGAAGCAGTCGGTTTATGTGTTTTCGAAGAAGGAATATGTGGCCGGGATTGTTGGGTTGAGTATGGCTGAGGCGGACCCGATGGCGCGGAGTCTGGCTGGGCGGCTGCATTAAGGCTGCAATTGATCGATTCCTGCCGCGCTGGGATGTGGTTAGCCGCCAGGAGATTGAGATTCAGGCGCCGGCGGGCATTGTGTACGCGGAAATGCGGGCGCTCGACATGAGCCGGTCGTGGGTGATTCGGACCTTGTTCACGCTGCGTGGGCTGCCGAAATCGGCGATAACCCTGGATGCTCTCAGCGGTGTTGGTTTCGCCGTGCTTTCGGAGGAGCCACCCCACGAGATCGTGTTGGGCCTGACCGGCCAGTTCTGGACACTTTCCGGGCGACTCCTGCGTACCAATGCGGAGGACTTTCCAAACTTTTCAGAGTCCGGCTATGCGAAGGCGGCTTGGAATTTTTCCGTGAAGGACGAGGGGGGCGGCAAGGTGACGCTGGCGACCGAAACGCGAGTGCTTTGTCTGGATGAAGTTAGCCGGAAGAGATTTCTCCGTTACTGGTCTGTGATCAGCCTCTTCAGCGGGTGGATTCGGAATGAAGCGTTGCGGCTGATCAAAGAAAGCGCGGAGTGTGCGGCGTAAGGTCGGTCAAAGCTCGTGGTCAGAAAGCGCGGATGCCCTGGCCGGGGGTGACACCTTCTACCAGCTTGCCGTCGCGGACTACCAGGGTTCCTTCCACGAGCACGTGCTGAAAGCCTTCGGAGTACTGGCCGGGCTTTTCGTAGGTGGCTTTGTCGATGACGCGGTTGGCGTCAAAGACCGCGATGTCGGCGTCGGCACCCACCTTCAGGCGTCCTTTATTGCGCATCTGCGGGGACATCTTTTCGAGGCGCTGCGCGGGCAGGAGTGAGGCCTTGCGGATGGCGTCCATGAGGGTGAGGGCCTTCTCCTGGCGCACGTACTGGCCGAGGATGCGGGCGTAGGTTCCGGCGGCGCGGGGGTGTTCGAGGATGCCATCGCTGGCGATCATGACGTTGGGGTGGGAGATGGCGAGGCGGACCATGTCCTCGGTGTTGCTGAAGCGGGCCACGAAGCCGCCTTGCTTGCGGTAACGGAGGAAGGATTCGAGGGTCAGGCGCTCTCCGGTGGGCGGCCAGAGCATACCTGCGAAAAATGAGGGCGGTTCCGTCTCTTTGTTGCTGTAACTGGCGGAGGCGATTTCGGTCATGCCGGCGGTGTAGGGGTAGGCTTCGGTGGTGACGTCGAGGCCCGAGGCACGGGCTCCATCGAGCATGCGGAGGACGGCCGGCGTCTGGCTGAGGCCGACGCTGTTGACGTGGACGACATGGAGGGGCGCGCCCGAGACGGCGGCGTTGGCGATGACTTCCTGCATGGACGGGATGATGTTGGCGGCGTCGCGGATGTGGACGAAGACGGGGCGGCGGAATTTGCCGGCGAGATAGAAGATGTTGAGCATTTCCTCGGCGGGCGCGGTGGGGGTGTAGACGAGGCCCATGCCGACGCCGAGGCCACCTTCGTCGAGACCCTTTTGGACGCCGAATTCGATGGCGCTCTGTTCTTCGGGAGTGGCGGGGCGGTTCATGGCGGCGTCGCGGGGGAGGAGGGTTCCGGTGTCGTGCATGACGGCCATGCGGGCGGGGATGTGGCCGGAGCTGGCGCCGAAGTGGATGAGGGCTTTGCCCTGGCGGGCTGCGTACCATTCGCTGACGGGCCAGGCTCCGGCTTCGAGTTCGAGGGCGGTGGTGACGCCGTCCATGGCTTTGAAGCGGTAGGCTTCGGGGGTTTGGGAGTGCTGGTGGAGGTCGATGAAGCCGGGGGCGATTGTGAGCCCGGTGGCGTCGATTTCGATTTTGCCTCGGAGGGGTTGCGGGGAGATGGCGGCGATGGTTTTGCCGTTGATGCCGAGGCTGCGGATGGCGTCGAGGTTGGATTCGGGGTCGATGAGGCGACCGTTTTGGAGGACGATGTCGTAGGTTTGCGCGGCGAGGAGGGCAGGGAGGAGGGTTAGGAGAAGGCGCATGGGGGTAGTTTAGCGGGAATGAGGCGAGGTATCGAGAAGGTCCAGAACTTCCTGTTCGCGCTCTTGTGACGGGGGCGGGATTGTCGCCCATTCGGAGGCGACTTCGCGATCCAGATCCCGGTCGCGAATGATTGCTTGTTCGAATTCTGCTTGCTGCGTTGCTGTTTTCGGGGTCATGGCTGGGTATCAGATTTTCTCGATGTGCCTGCGGAAGGGCGTGTGGTACTTCCAGATCATTGAATCAGCGGTCAACAGGACGAGGCCTTCGACTTCGGCTTGCGCAATGAGGATTCGGTCGAAAGGGTCCTTGTGGATGGGCGGGAGTTCTGCGGCTGTGACTCCGTGGTCGCCGGTGACGGGCAGTTCGGTGTAGCCGTTCGCGATGAGTTGCCGCTGGAGGAGGCGGGAGTCGGCCTGCAGGTCATCGGGACGAGGCGCACGCGCGAGGTTTGCTTTGACTGCAAGTTCCCAGATAGAGGCGGAACTGAAGAACAGGTCGTTGGCAGGATCCTCGATGAGGGCTTGGGCGGTTGGCAGTATGCGGGAAGGCTGTTCTGCGACCCATACGAGCACGTGGGTGTCGAGCAGCAGCCTCACTCGGTTTCCTCGCCGTAGAACATCTTTTCGATTTCATCCTGGAACATGGTGTCGAAATCGTCGGGGACTCGGATCATACCGGCCATGAAGCCCATTCGACGTTTGGGGGCCGGGGTGGGTGGGTCGATGGGCGTTACCTTGACCATGGGTTTGCCTGCTTTGGCGATGATGAAGGACTCGCCCTGCGCAGCCTGCTCCACCAGCCGGGAGAGGTGGGTCTTGGCCTCGTGAATGTTGACGGTATGCATACCCGTTAGACTAAGTCTGATTAGTTTACTGTGTCAAGGCATCTTCGGATCAACGGAGAAATATTTGTCAGTGGCGCGTGATCTCTTGTCCCGGCCAGTGGGAATCGTGGCCGGAGTCTAATTCAATTCCCGAGGGCTTTACTGATAGCGGCGGAGAGGACGGGGGCCATTAGTTCGTAGCCTTTGTCGTTGGGATGGAGGCCATCTCTTGAGATTCCGTCGTTCAGCCAGCCTTTTTCGTCTACTACCGCTCCGAAGAAGTCACAGTAGGTCGCTTTGGTCTTGGCGGCGTAGTCTTTGAGCCAGGCGTTCATTTTCAGGATGTCGGCTGGGGGGCGGCCGGTCGTCATGGGGCGGGGGCCGTAGTCGCTTACCGGGGTTACGGCGCAGAGGATCACTTTGATGCCGTGGAGCTGGGCCAGTTCGGTCATCATCTGGAAATTGCCTTGCACCTGCGCCATGGTTTGGGGGCCGTTGTTGCGGGCGATGTCGTTGGTTCCGGCGAAGATCATTACTGCCGCGGGCTTCAGGTTGATCACGTCTTCCATGAAACGGACGATCATCTGGGCTGTGGTCTGGCCTCCGATGCCTCGGTTTACATAGGGCTTGCCGGGGAAGTACTGGGTGAGCTTCCAGCCGTCGGTGATCGAATCTCCCATGAAGACGACTCGTCCGGGTTCGGCGGGTTGGGCTTTGAGCTTTTCGTTGTCGGCGTGGTAGCGACCGAGCTGGTTCCAGTCCTGCAGGGTGTTGGCAAGCTGTTGGGCGGGACCGGCCTGGCAGCAGGCGGCTTTGGGCGGGTTGTAGTCGTCTACGAGCTGGGCGGCGGCGATACCGGGAAGCAGCAGGGCAATGAGGGCTATGGAGGTGCGCATGGGTATGAGTCCTTTTATTCGACGAAGTCCCAGCCTAAGCCGGGGTCTTCGGGCGGCTGGGTGTAGATGCCTTCCGGGCCGCGCGAGACGCTGTTGAGCTCTGACCATAGATCATATACCGCTTTGGGGCCGCCGGGGGCGGGCATGAACATCTCGCTCCACGGCGCGTTAGTGGTTGCCATGGTGAAGTGGACTCCGTCGCGGGTGCCTCCGACGTGGGGCAGGACGGTGATGTCGTAGGCTGCGGCGAGGGCGGCGATGCGGCGGAGTTCGGTTAAGCCTCCGCACCAGTGCATGTCGGGTTGCCAGATGGAGGCGGAGTTGTGTTCCAGAAGCTGGCGGAAGCCGTAGCGGGTATATTCGTGTTCGCCGGTGGCAATGCGGATGTGTTTGATGGCGGCTTTGAGGCGGCCGAAACCGGCGTAGTCGTGGGGCTGGAGGACTTCTTCGAGCCAGTAGACATTGTAAGGGCCGAGCATATCGGCCATATCGAGGGTGTAGTCTTCGGTCCACGCCATCCAGCAGTCGAGCATGATGTCGCCTTCCGGGCCGAGTTTGGCGCGGGTGGTTTTGACGAGGTCGGCGTTTTTGCGCATGCCATCGCGACCATCGGCGGGGCCGTGGGCCATGGCGAGTTTGAGGCGTTTGAACCCAAAGTCGAGGTGCTGGTCGATGTCGTTACCGGTGCAGTAGGCGGGGATGCGGTCTTTTGTTTTGCCTCCGATGAGGCGGTAGACGGGAGTTTTGAGGGCTTTGCCGATGATGTCCCAGAGGGCGAGGTCGACGCCCGAGATGGCGTGGGTGCCGATGCCGGCGCGGTCGTAATACATGGTGGAACGCCACATGGTGTCCCAGAGGCGTTCGATGTCGAACGGGTCTTTGCCGATTAAGAGCTTGGCGAGGTGTTGTTCGACGACAGGACCGCCGCCGATGCCGCCCTGGCCGAAGCCTTTGATGCCTTTGTCGGTGGTGATTTCGACGAAGAAGGTGGGCATTTTGCCCGAGTCGGGCATGAAGAGGCCGCGGTTGGATTTGTAGTCTGGGTAGACCGACATGGGGCTGGCTACTTCCACGCCCTGAGTGG
>RGPS01000174.1 GCA_010084195.1 Terriglobia bacterium | reverse complement strand
CCAGACGAGCTTGCCGGTGTGGACATCGTAGCCGCGGATGTAGCCAGGAACGTTTTCTTTTGTGGCCGGGGAGTTGCCGGCGAGGAGCGCCGCACCCACAACGATAATGTCGCGGACGACGATGGCCGGGGAACTGGAGCCGATGGTTCCAGGCTTGACGACGGCGCGATCCAGATCCTTCGTGAGATCCACAATGCCGTTGCCGCCGAACCCGGGGATGGGCGTGCCGTTCTTTGCATTCAGGGCGATCATTTGGTAGCCGGGCGAGATCATGATGATGCGTTCGTCGGCTTTGCCATCGGACCAGTAAGCGAGGCCACGGTTCATCTGGCGGGCGACGACGGCTCCGCGGGGGCCTTCATCCAGGCGGTACATCCAGAGCGTTTCGCCGGTAGCCCCGTCGACCGCCATCGCGTCGCGACGGATGCCGGCAGTGAAATAGAGGACGCCATTGACCGCGAGGGGGGTGACTTCCCAGTTGAAGTCGGGCCGTTTGCCGAAGTTGCGGGCGCTCCACTGCCACGCGATTTTGAGTTCTTTCACGTTGGCGGCGGTGATTTGGTCCAGAGCCGAGTACTTGGTGGTGCCGGAGTCGGCTCCGTAAAACTTCCAGTCGCCGGTTTTCGTGCCCTGCTGGGCGAAGAGCAGGGCGAGGGCGAATAGTGGCGTTGCGATTTTAAGACAGAGCGACAGGGTGAACTTGCTGCGGAACGGTTTCATGGGTCCAGTAAGAACAGTCTATCGATGATGCGTGCGCTGGCGGGACTTGGATGTAGAGAGGGTCCGCGCGGCGACGTTATCATGGAAGGAAATGAATCGTGTCCTTTGGGCTTTTCAAGGGTTACTGGCCGGGCTGTTTGTCTTCGCGGGAGCCTTCAAGTTGTTTGGCCTGATGGAACAAATGACGCAGCAGATGAGCCTCCCGCTACCCCTGCTCAGATTTGTCGGAGCGGCGGAAATTTTGGGAGCTCTGGGCCTGATTCTGCCCAGGGCGGTCCCCAGTAAGAGCTGGTTGATACCACTGGCAGCAGCCGGACTGGTGCTGGTGATGATCGGGGCGACTGTGCTCAGCACCATGGCGGGAGGGTGGAAGATGGCCCTGTTCCCGGCCGGAACCGGGCTGTTGGCTGCGTTTGTCAGCTGGGGACGCTGGAAAGTGGCACCCTAAGAACCGCCCGGCTGCAACATGATATCCTGAGCCCTGAAGTCTTGATACGTTTCAATTTGGTAAGTTGTACCCTCACCTGCGAAACTAAAAGATAATCCAGCCACATGCCTACCGCGAACACTACCCTCCTGCAAGATCTCTGGAATGACGCCGAAGCTGAAAAGCTAGCTTCCAACGAACTGGCGCTGCTCCGCTACCGCTCCAACCTTCTTGGCGCTGACCTGCGCATTACGAACTTCGGGGGCGGTAATACCAGCTCCAAGATCATGATGCCGGATCCGTTTACGGGCGAACCGGTAAAGGTTCTGGCGGTGAAGGGCTCGGGCGGAGATATTGGCTCCATCAAGGAGTCAGGTTTCGCTCTGGTTTATATGGATCGGCTGAACCAGCTGAAGACCATCTACAAGGGCGAGGCGTTTGAGGACGAGATGGTTTCGTACTATCCGCTCTCTGCCTTTGGCCAGAACAAGGTTGCCGCCTCCATCGACACCGCGCTGCATGCGTTCCTGCCCTGGGATCACGTGGACCATCTGCACCCCGATTGGGCGATTGCTATGGCCGCATCCGCCAATGGCAAACGCAAGATGGAGGAGTTCAACAAGGAGTTCGGGCGCAATATTATCTGGATTCCGTGGCAACGCCCGGGCTTTGAACTGGCGCTCATGCTGGAGCAGGGGATTAAAGAAAATCCCAACGCGGACGGCCTGATTCTGGGCAGCCATGGCCTGTTTACGTGGGGCAACACGCAGCGCGAATGCTACGTCAACTCCATCGAAACGATTGACCAAATGGGTCGGTTCATCGCTGCGCATCAGGAAAAGAAGGGCACAGTCTTTGGCGGCATCCTGCAGGGTGCCCTCGAAGACCGGCAGGCAATCGCCGCTGAGATTTTCCCGGCACTGCGCGGGATCTGCTCTTCCAACCGCCGCCAGATTGGCCACTATGCCGATGACGCGGATGCGATTGAATTCGCCGGTTCCGCCTGGGCGAAGGAACTTTGCGGCCTGGGCACGTCATGCCCGGACCACTTCCTGCGGACGCGTATTTGCCCGATGTTTATTGACTGGTCACCGGCGGAAGGTGTCGCAGCGTTGAAGACAAAGATCGCCGACGCGGCAGTCATCTACCGTCAGGAATATACCGAATACTACAACGCGTGGGCCGAGCCTTCTTCGCCCAAACTGCGTGACTCGAACCCTAGTGTGGTGGTAATTCCGGGCCTGGGCATTTTCGGCTTTGGCAAGAACAAGAAGGAAGCACGCATCACGACCGAGTTCTTCATCAACGCCATCCACGTGATGTCAGGCGCGGCTGCGATGGAGGATGGCTCGATTGCAGAGCCTCTCGATCAGGCTCGTCGTCCGGAATTGTCCCAGCACTTTGCCACGGCACACAACTATGTGGCACTGCCCCGCCCCGAAGCCTTCCGCATTGAGTATTGGGCGCTGGAAGAAGCCAAGCTGCAGCGGATGCCCGCTGAGGCCGAGTTCAGCCGCAAGATCGCCCTGGTGGTTGGCGGTGGCAGCGGTATCGGTAAGGAAGTTGCGCTGATTCTCGCCAAGCGCGGCGCACACCTGGTGATCGCCGACGTCAACGCCGAAGCCGCTGCGACTGTCGCTGCAGAAGTGGCCAAAGCTACGTCTTCCGAGACGGTTTCCAGTATTTCCGCGAACCTCGGTTCCTCAGAGAGCCTGGCTGCCGCGATTCGACACACCGTGATGGAATTCGGCGGACTGGATAGCGTGATCAACACGGCTGCCATCTTCCCGGTGGGCAGTGGACCAGGCGGTAAACTCACCGACGCTCAATGGGCTACCACATTCCTGGTGAATGTTACCGGCAACTATCTGCTGGCGCAGGAAGCAAAGCCGGTTCTGGAAGCCCAGAAGCTGGTATCGAGCCTGGTTCTGACGAGTTCGGCGAATGCGGTGGTGTCGAAGCATGGTTCGGAGGCCTACGACATCAGCAAGACAGCGCTCAACCACCTGATTCGTGAATTGGCAGTCTCTTTCGGTTCGCTGGCTCGCGTGAACGGTATCGCTCCGGCGACTGTAGTGGCAGGCTCCACCATGTTCCCGCGGGATCGCGTAATGCAGTCTTTAGCTAAATACAAGATTGCATTCAGCGAAACCGAAACAACTGAGGAACTGCGTGATAAGCTGGCAGGGTTCTACGCTCAGCGGACTTTGACGCGGCGCCCGATTCTGCCGCAGGACTGCGCAGCGGCCATCGTTTGGCTCGCAGGTGAAGAAAGCGCCAAAACAACGGGCCATATCATCCCTGTTGATGGCGGATTGCACGAAGCTTTTCTGCGCTAAGAAACGCGCCTTACTGGAGATTCCGGACCGGACACATGTCGAATAAACAGCTCATCTCGGACGCTTTGACTGCGGGCGATGGGGTCGTAAGACTCGCACCCTGCTGGGTGCCTCGCTCCTTTCTGATGCCAGGAGGGCGGTTGAAGCTCGATCCCCGCGATTTGTATGCACTCGGTGCGCATCGTGGTGGCATTGATGAACGCTGGTTCTCTTCCACGACGAAGGCAGCGAACGGGCCCCTGACGGCAGAAGACGAAGGCCTGAGCTACATCGAGTTCAACGGCAAGAAGGTTCTGCTCCGGGAAGCGATCGAGACGGCAGGCGATGCGTTTCTGGGTGCCGACGTGATGGCGAAGTACGGCGGCTGGAATGTACTCTGCAAGTTCTTCGACAACCTGGGTCCGATTCCGCACCACCTCCACCAGAGCGACGAATATGCGGCCCGGGTTGGCCAAAAGGGCAAGCCCGAGGCTTACTACTTCCCACCTCAGTACAACTTTAAGGACAACAACTTCCCGTATACTTTTATGGGCCTGAACCCGGGTACCACGAAGGACGATATCCGGCGTTGTCTCGAAAAATGGAACGAAGGCGATAACGAGATCCTGTATCTCTCTCGCGCTTATAAATTGAAGCCGGGCACCGGCTGGCAGGTGGATCCGGGCATTCTGCACGCCCCGGGTTCACTGGTCACTTATGAACCGCAGGTGAATTCCGATGTGTTCGCGATGTACCAGTCGTTAGTGGAAGGCCGCGGGGTACCGTGGGATCTTCTGGTGAAGGACGTTCCGGTGGAACATCACCACGATCTGGATTATCTGATCGAGATGATGGACTGGCCGGCCAATACCGATCCCGACTACGCTGCCAACCGACTGTTCCATCCGTATCCGGTGAAGAACGAAGCCGAGATGAACGAGGCCGGCTACAGTGATAAGTGGGTTGTTTACTCGACGCCACACTATTCGGCGAAGGAACTGACGATCTTCCCGGGTCGCACCGTTACCATTCAGGATGCGGCAGCTTACGGCATGATCCTGACATCCGGCGTCGGTACCATCGGCAAACTCCGTGTGGAAACACCGAGCATGATTCGCTATGGCCAGATGACGCAGGATGAACTGTTCGTGTCAGCCGATGCCGCGAAGGCCGGCCTCGAAATCACCAATACCAGTGCGCATGAAAACCTGGTGATGCTGAAGCACTTCGGCCCGGGTAATCCCGCTGCGCCGTCTACCAAGCTGTCGTAGGCTCCGTGTCGCGCGATTTCCTGGCTTTCGATCTTGGCGCTGAGAGCGGTCGGGCTATGCTCGGTCGCCTCTCCAGCGGCGTTCTGACTCTGGAAGAAGTTTCCCGGTTCTCCAACCTGCCGGTGGAACAAGCCGGCACCATGCGCTGGGATGTGCTGCGGTTGTGGTCAGAGATTCGGAAGACCCTGGCGCAGCCTCCTGTACCGAAAGTTGCGAGCATCGGCTTTGATACCTGGGGCGTGGATTACGGGCTGATCGGCGAACAGGGGCAGTTGCTGGAGAACCCGTATCACTACCGGGATCATCGAACGGATGGTGCGGTAGAGGCAGTCTGCGACATCATTTCGCGGGAGCGGATCTACGAACTGACCGGGATTCAGTTCCTCCAGATCAACACGCTGTATCAGATCTTTGCGGCCTCCCGGCGGACACCACGTTTACTCGCCGCTGCCGATACGCTGGTCACCGTCCCGGATCTGTTCAACTACTGGATGACGGGCAACCTTGGTGCCGAATACACCAACGCCACGACCACTCAGTTCATGAATGCCCGCACGCGTGGCTGGGCAACGGAGATCTTTGAGGCCCTGGGCATGCCAACCCGCCTGCTGCCGCAGATTTTTGAACCTGGCGCGGTGCTGGGCGGCCTGAAGGCTGAGCTTTCGTCGGTGCTGGGTGGAGTGCCTGTGGTGGCTCCCGCAACGCATGACACGGGTTCTGCCGTTGCGGCTGTGGAAACGGCTGGCCGGGCGGCTTTTTTGAGTTCCGGCACGTGGTCTCTGCTCGGGACCGAAGTCGCCGCGCCCGTGATGACGCCCCGGGCGATGGAGCTCAATTTCACCAACGAAGGTGGTGTCTGCGGAACAACCCGGCTGCTGAAAAACATCGGGGGCTTGTGGCTGCTGCAATCCTGCCGTCGCGTTTGGGCTGCTGCGGGTAAGGAGTATTCCTATGACGAACTCCTGCAGGCTGCCATCGACAGCAAGAGCCAGTTCGTAACACTGCTTGATCCCGACTACCCTGCCTTCCACAGTCCGGCCAACATGGTCGAGGCGATCACCGACTACTGCGGTAAGACACAGCAACCTGTCCCGGAGGGGCCCGGCGCTTTCACCCGTGCGATTCTGGAAAGCCTGGCATTCAAGTATCGCTACGTGATCGAATGCCTGGAAGAACTGACCGGTAGTTCGCTCACCGAAGTGCGGATTATCGGCGGCGGGGCAAAGAATCGGCTACTGAATCAGTTCACCGCCAATGCGACGGGACGCCCGGTAATCGCGGGTCCGGTGGAGGCCACGGCGCTGGGCAATATCGCGATGCAGATGCTGGCCACCGGCGCGGTGTCGTCATTGGCAGACGCTCGCCGTATCATTGAAGCATCGTTCCCCTCCGACCGTTACGAATCACGCGACACCGACCTTTGGAACGCGCAATACCCTCGCTATCGACAATATGTTGATCTCACTCTTCATCACCTGCTATAACGACACGCTGTTTCCTGGCACCGGAAAGTCCGTCGTCCGTGTGCTGGAGCGACTCGGTCACACGGTCGAGTTCCGCGAAGCCCAGACCTGTTGCGGCCAGATGCACTACAACACTGGCTATCATCCGGAAGCCGTCACCATCATGAAGAAATTCGTGGCAGATTTCCTTGATGCCGAAATCGTCTGCATTCCGTCTTCCTCGTGCGTGGCCATGATCCGCGACCACTACCCAAAGATGGCGAAGGAAGCGGGTCTGGAAAAAGAAGTCGCTGAGCTGGTGCCAAAGGTCTTCGAGTTTACTGAGTTCCTGACTGACAAGCTGGGCGTTACTGACGTCGGTGCCACCTACCCGCACTCGGTGACGATGCACACTTCCTGCCATGCGCTGCGATCGCTGGACTGCGGAGACCGTCCGCAGCGCCTGCTGAAAGCGGTTCGGGGCCTCGATTATCTGGAACTCCCCGCCGGCGATCAGTGCTGTGGCTTTGGCGGCACGTTCGCCATCAAAAATGCCGAGGTTTCGACCGCCATGCTTTCTGAAAAGATGCGCTCGGTGCTGGATACCGGCGCAGAAGTCTGCACGGGGTCCGATAACTCCTGCCTGATGCACATCGGGGGGGGCCTGACCCGCCAGCGCGGTACCGCACGCTGCGTCCACATTGCAGAGATTCTGGCGTCGGAAGAAGGTGACCAGTGAGTATCCGGGTGGGAGAATCCGCGCAGGCCGCCACGTTCCCCAAGGCGGCGAAGAAGCTTCTGCAGAACACGCAACTGCGCCGAAATGTCCGGCGGGCTACCGATACCATTCGCGGCAAGCGTGCCAAAGTTGTGGATGAAATGCCGGACTGGCAGGCGCTCCGCACCGCTGGCCAGCAGATCAAGAAGCGGACATTGCGGAATCTGGACAGCTACCTTGTCCAATTCGAAAAAGCCTGCACGGCTGCCGGGGGCAAAGTCCATTGGGCTCGCGATGCTGATGAGGCGAACGCGATCATCATTGGGATTATCCAGAGCCACGGGCAGAAGGAAGTCATCAAGGTCAAGACGATGACTTCCGATGAGACACGGCTCAACCATGCGCTGGAAGCTGTCGGAATCGAACCCTACGAGACGGATCTCGCCGACCTGATCATTCAGTTGGGCCACGACAAGCCATCGCATATCGTGGTCCCCGCGCTGCACAAGAACAAGAGTGAGATCCGGCAGATTTTCATGGACACGATGGGCCTGAAGGAGCTGGGCCATGCTCCGGAAGATCTGGCCGCAGCCGCGCGTAATTTCCTGCGGGAGCGTTTCCTCCGGGTGAAGGTCGGCTTCAGCGGCGCGAATTTTGCGGTGGCGGAGACCGGGTCTGTGTGCGTGGTGGAATCGGAAGGCAACGGGCGCATGTGTGTGACGCTGCCGGACGTTCTGATTACCATGTTCGGGGTTGAGAAAATCGTCCCGAGCTTCGACGACCTCGAAGTGTTCCTCCAGTTGCTGCCCCGCTCCGCTACCGGCGAGCGGATGAATCCGTACAACTCAATCTGGACCGGCGTCACCCCTGGCGATGGGCCTAAAGAGTTCCACGTCGTTCTGCTGGACAACGGGCGTACTAAGGTACTGGCCGACGAGGAGTCTCGTGAGACCCTGCATTGCATCCGCTGTGCCGCGTGCCTGAACGCCTGTCCCGTCTACCGGCAAACGGGCGGCCATGCCTATGGCTCGATTTACAGTGGCCCGATTGGGGCAATTTTGACGCCGCAGTTGCAGGGTATGGAGCATTCCACTTCCCTGCCCTACGCCTCATCCCTGTGTGGCGCCTGTTACGAAGTGTGCCCGGTGAAGATCAATATCCCGGAGATTCTGATCCACCTGCGGCGGAAGATCGTCGAGTCGGGGGGGGCTGCTCTTACGGAGCGTATGGGCATGGCTGTGGCTGGTTATACGCTGGCCGATTCGAGCCGCCTGGGTAAGGCCCAGAAGCTGGTGCAACTGGGGCGGCAGCCTTTGGACGCGATTGGGCTGCCCGGCTGGAGTGCCGCCCGCGACTTGCCAACGATTCCAACCCAGACCTTCCGCGAATGGTGGAAGACACGAGGTGCGAAGTGAGTACGGCTCGCGAAGACATTCTTCAGCGCGTCCGGGCGGCCATTGGTAAACAGGCCGCGGATGAACCCGTAGAGCGCGACTATCGGCAGACGCCTTCGCTGAGCGAAGGTGAGAAGATTGACCTCTTCATCGACAGGCTCCACGACTACAACGCCCAGGTTTACCGTTGCGGCCCGGGCGAAGAAGCGGCAACCATCGCCGAGGCTCTGGCTGCACGAGGGAAGACGAGGATCCTGATCCCGCCAGGCTTCCCCGCGCATTTATTGCCCACGGGCCCCACGTTTGTTCCGGACACCCAGCTGGACTATCGGGAGATTGATGCGACTGAAGGCGCACTGACAGCCGCTACGGCGGCGATTGCGATGACGGGAAGCCTGATCCTGACCCACTCAGAGACCGAAGGGCGCCGAGCCTTGACGCTGATCCCTGACTACCACCTTTGCATGGTCTACACGAATCAACTGGTGGAGACTGTGCCGGAGGGGCTGCGGGCGCTGGGGGGGCGGCGGACGAGTCCTGTGACGACCATTGCAGGACCTTCAGCGACGGCGGATATTGAGATGACTCGGGTGAAGGGTGTGCACGGGCCGAGAGTGTTGGACGTGATTATCGTGGCGGTGTAGCTCACTGACCTGGCCACGCAGAGTGGGCGGGGCCTGGGCGAACTGGTATGGAGCGGCGCAGCGAGATTTGTGTTCGAACTCTGGCGGACTGCGGCTGCGGTGAGGCGGGCCTCAGCCCAGGCAGCTTTCGGGTGACCGGATTTTGACCAGTGTCCGCAGCACAGTTTGTACTTGTGCCCCGAACCGCAGGGACAGGGGGCATTTCGGGGCGGCGAGGGTTTGTGTGCGAGGGGTTTTGGTGCGTCCGCAGCCCGTGGCTTAGCCTGTTCTGGTTGCTTTTTCCCGAATTCTTCCAGTTGGCGTCGTTCCTCGTCCTGAAGCTGCGAATGCAGGATGGCCTCGGAGCGGTTGATATCAGCAGGCTCGGGTTTCGCTGGCTGGTTTGCGGTTTCGGGCTGCTGTTTGGGCAGTTTGAAATCGGGGAGCACGACTTTCAGGCTGGCGATTCCGGGTAACAGAATGCCGAGATGTGCCTGGAGGTAGCGATCGGCCTGGAGACGGCGAAGTTCTTCGAGGTTGCGGCGAACGCCGGAGCCCTCACCAAACCCGTAGCGACAGGCAAGGTCGCGGGCCGCGCTGCATCCCCCCTGATCAAAGCAGGGGACCACCGCATCAGTGCTGCAACGAAGCGGTACCGGCTCGCGTCACTTCTGCCACGGGCTGATAGTTAGTTGAGAGTTAGCCCCGGCGGCGCATTCGGTCAATGTCCCGGCGGTCCCGTTTCGAGGGCTTACTCTCCCGCCCGCCTTCAAACTGCAGCAGCAGCTTTCGCTCCTCGGCCAGCCGAACTCGCGTTTCCCGGCTGAGTTCGGTTTCCCGGTAGAGCGCCTGTGCAGCCGCAGCCGGGCCACGAAGTTCGCTCAGGCCCACAACCTCCACAGTAAACTCGCCGCCCTCGTTTTTCACGCGAAGCGTGTCCCCGACCCGAACATCGCGAGAGGCCTTCGAGGTAAGGCTATTGGCTTCAATGCGGCCCAAATCGCAGGCCTTCGCCGCCAGAGCTCTGGTCTTGAAGAAGCGCGCCACCCACAACCATTTGTCGATTCGCATTGGGATCATGCCGCCTTGTGGTACGTCTGACGCCACGGGCTGATTTCGCGCAGGAACGGGACAATTCCGTGCGGGAAGCTGCGGGTCGAGCGGCGATGCAGACGTCTCCAGGCCTCCCAGACATTGCCGACCAGGACCCCTGCGAGCAGGTAGTAGACAACCCCGGCCCACTCGAAGAGCGTGAAACTCACGACGGCCACGATGACGCCGCAGACAAGCTGATCCGGGTATTTCGCGGGCGATGTCGGCGGGTCGGTCAGGATGATGAAGGCGAAGAACAGGGCGGCTTCCAGATCGGGTGAGCGAAAGATTTCGGCCACCCACCTGGGGTCCCGCACGAACGATGTCACGGTGAAGAGCAGGAAATAGCTTCCGAAAAATGACAGCACCAGCGGCATCTTGTTCACCCGGTCTGTGATAAAAATGCCTGCCGCGATGAGAACGATCTGCAGGTAGATACTCACCTCGGTTAACGCGCCCCACCAGCTCTGCCCGGTATGAAATACGTAAAAGCTGGCAACAATCGCCAGGGCCGCAGGATTGAAGACATTTGCGGAACGGGACCGAACCGCATACTTACTGAGCACCGCGAAGACAGCTGTAAGGGTCACCACATGCCAGGGTTCCTGAGCGCGCAGCACCATGGCCACAATCAGGGCCGTGAGCAGGGCGCCATCCGGAAACTCCCAGGCGCCCTTGCGCCACCGGAGCAACATAGCGTCAACCGTCCCGGCAGCCAGCATCGCAGTTACCAGGCCCGGCAGTAAGGTCCGGAGGCCCTGGCCGGGAGCCGCAACAGCAGCCAGCAGAACCAGGATGATGGTCAACATCCCTTTCGGGGTCTTGAAAAATTTCTTCGCCTTATGCCGCATGGCAAAACCCCGGTGTTTCGTAACGCTCCAGTTGCGGAGTCATGATCATGCCGTCGACATCCATCCGGGTCAACAGCTCCAGACCCTGTTGCGGACCCAATACAAAGACTGCTGTGGCCAGAGCATCAGCCAGCATCGCGCTGTCTGCAATTACGGTCGCACTCGCCACCGTTTGTACCGGGGTCCGGGTTCGCGGGTCAAGAATATGCTCACCGCGTTCATAGTCGCCGGAGGTGCAGACAGCTTTATTCGAAACATGAACTGTATGGGCGAGTTCGCCGTCCCGACGGGGATGCCGAATGCCAACAGACCAAGGCATTCCCTGGGGATTATGACCTGCCAGATAGAGATCCCCGCCTGCATCAATGGCGAAGTTTCGAAAGGGCTGGAGCTCTCGGGCGGCAGTGTCCACCGCCAGACCCTTTGCCACCGCGCCCAGGTCCAGCGTGAGTGGGCGGGAAATCGTGACCGTTCGGTCAAGTGCGTCCAGATGAATATCCCGATAGCTGGCCCCAGGGTCGGCTGCGCGACCAGACCGCACGGCAGCACCCGTTCGATACTCGCGATCAAACCCTCGTGATTCCATTTCGTAACCGACGGTCGGATCAAAGGCCCCGGATGTTTCTGCGGCAACCTGCACGGCGAAGCGCAAAGCCTCAAAGAGGATCGGGCTGACCGGGACGCGCTCACCCACACGGGTTGTCAGTTGCATCAGTTCGCTTGTCAAATCAAACCGCGTGCAACGAGCCTCTATCTCACGGAACCACTCGAAGCAACGGTCAATCGCAGCGTCCACGTCCGGTTCCGAGGGCACCACCTGTATCGTCACAATAGTGCCCATGAGAGGCTCGCTGCGTATCACTTCGCCTTGCTGAGGGCGTCGACAACGCCATAGTAGAAGGCATTCGTGCTCTGCGTCGCGCCCGACACGTAGTCGGTTTCGGGGCTCTGGCGCGCAGCCACCTGAGGGATGATCTTATCGATCACGTCGCAGGAATACCGGGTGTAGCACTGCGCGATGGTTGCAGCTTTGATGCGCCCGTCCTCGATAATGACCTGTGCCTGAATATCGCCGTGGCGCGAGGTCCCCCAGCCGGTGTACGTGCCATCCTTCCACTTCGGGGCGGGGGGCGGAGGGGGAGGTGGTGGTGCGGCGACGGCCACGGGTTCGGGCTTATGCTCAACCACGGCC
>RGPS01000173.1 GCA_010084195.1 Terriglobia bacterium | reverse complement strand
ATAATGGCACTTATTAAGGTTAAGGTTTGATAAGAATTAAGATGATTTGGAAAAATGCGCATGCTAATTTGGAGTTTTTAAAATTAATTTGCAGGCGCAAATTTAATTTTTTTTGCTAATAAAGCTAGGCGTTTACCTTGGGCTATGGCTAGTGTTTTTTCATCAGCACTTAGGGCCATCGTGCCATTTGTACCCGCATAATGCGAAACCCCATAGGGCGTTCCTCCAGACTGTGTATGATGCAGGGACGACTCTGAATAGGGCAGTCCCATGAGCACCATCCCATGATGCATGAGGGGCAGCATCATCGATAAAAGGGTACTTTCTTGTCCGCCATGAAGGCTACCTGAGCTAGTAAAGACGCAGGCGGGCTTGCCCTCTAGGGCACCACTGAGCCAAGAGGCAACAGTTGCGTCAAGGAAATATTTTAAGGGAGCTGCCATATTCCCAAAGCGGGTTGGTGATCCAAGCTTGTATACCCTCTCGAAAGTTCACAAACTGTGGCAACTGGCCGATTAAAATGGTTGCAATGGATAGCATTGGAACAATTGCTAAAACAGTCGCAAATGCCAGACTCGCTGCAACTTGGTTAATTTGGGCGCTTGCAAAGCTCGATTTCCAAAAGAAATAACTTCCCTTTAAACTAGGCACTCGGTGCCGGTTATTATTTATTAACATTGCTTCGTCATTATTTTGAATTTACCCATATCATACGTATTATGCAATCTCTTAACCTACTGATCCTTTATTACTCTAGAAATGGTGCTACACGCCAACTTGCCGAACTAATCGCCGAAGGCGTCGAAAAGTCCATGACCGGTTTCAACGGTGTCCGGCCCTAAAGCCGGATCCGGAATATGACCGTCGCGCCCAGAGCTAACACCAAAGAGGAATGATGAGAATCTACGAAAATCTGTTCATCGTTAAACCCGATGCAACGGAAGAAGAGATCGATCTGCTCATCGAACAGTTGTCCGGGCATATCACCAAAGCTGGTGGTACGGTTGACAAAGTCGATAAGTGGGGCAAGAGGCGTCTGGCCTACCGGGTTGAAAAGAACCGGGAAGGCTTCTACGTTTTGCTGCAGTTCACAGCAGAAGCAACTGCGGTGAAGGAATTCGAACGCCGCCTGCGTGTGCAGGATTCGGTGATCAAGTACCTGACCGTTCGCATTGACGAGACCCTGAAGCGGATTGAAAAGCGGAAGAAAGAGCGCGAGAAGCGTGCGCATCGTCGTCCGCAGCCCCCGGCCCCGCAGCCGTCGCTGGCAGCCCAGATGTTGGGTGGAGTCGGTGATGGAGCGGCGCATGCAGCTCCTGGAGTTCCGGCCCCGTCGGCACCTCCCGCAGCTCCGGAGCATCCGGCCCCCGGCGCACCTGTCACCCCGACAGCAGCGCCAGTTGAACCAGTGGCTGAAGCAGCAGTTGAAGCAGTAGCTGAAGCAGCAGTTGAAGCAGTAGCTGAAACAGCGGCTGAAACAGCAGCAGAATAAGGAGAACTCGCAATGGCTGAACAAAGAGGTGGAAGACCCATCGCGGCTTCGCAGCGTCCCACAGGTGGGGACAAGGCTGCCGCTGTTGGCAAGAAGTCCTATTTCCGGCGGAAGAAAGTCTGCCGGTTCTGCACGGAGCGCATTGACGACATCAATTACAAGGACACGCGGTTGCTCGCGTCGTTCATCGCCGAGCGCGGCAAGATTGTCCCCCGCCGCATCTCGGGCGTCTGCGCCCCCCATCAGCGTCGTTTGACCGACGCCATTTTTAAGGCGCGCAATATTGCGCTGCTGCCCTTCGCGGGCACGCTCTAAGGAGGAGATGAACGATGGAAATCATTCTTCGTGAAGACATCGAGAAGCTCGGAATCCGCGGCGACGTAGTTAAGGTCGCAGCCGGTTACGCGCGCAATTTCCTTCTGCCCCGCCGTCTTGCTGTGGAAGCCACTGGCTCGAACAAAAAGATTGTGGAACAGGAGCGTCAGGCCCACCTCCGTCGCGACGCAAAGGTCGCGGAAGAGGCTCAGGCCTTGGCTCAGCTGCTGTCTGCGGTTAATCTCACCATACTCCGCAAGGCGGGTGAGAACGACCATCTGTTCGGTTCCGTGACGGCCGCCGATATCGGCGACGCGCTGACCGCGCTGAAGTTCACGGTGGATCGCCGTAAGATCCAGCTGGACGAACCCATTCGCACTCTGGGCGATTTCAAGGTACCTGTGAAGCTGCATCGCGACGTTACCGCGGAAGTCAGCGTCCAGGTAAAGCGCGAGGACTAACGCGATGCCATTCGATCTCACCGGACAAACGGCGATCGTTACTGGCGGCGCATCCGGAATCGGTGAGGCGATATCACGTCGCCTCGCCGAGGCCGGAGCCACTGTTGCTGTTGCCGATCTGGATAAAGCCGGAGCGGATGCTACAGCTGTAACTCTGGGTAATAACTCCTTTGGCGTGACCATGAATGTGGCGAACTCTGCCTCGGTGAATACGGCGATCGCAGAAGTGATCGCCCGCACTGGACGCGTTCATATTCTGGTCAATAACGCCGGGGTCGCCGGTAAGGCAGCCCCGGTTACCGAATACACTGACGACGAATTCCAGCAGGTGATGCAGATCAACGTCAACGGTATTTTTTACTGTTGCCGCGCCGTCCTCCCGACTATGAAGGAGAACAAGTACGGTCGCATCATCAATATCGCTTCCATTGCAGGCAAGGAAGGCAATCCCAATATGATTGCCTATTCGGGCAGCAAGGCGGCGGTGATCGGGATGACGAAGTCGATGGGTAAGGAATATGCAACCGATGGCATCTGCATCAATGCAGTGTCGCCGGCTGTTGTCAGAACCAAAATTCTGGAGCAGCTGACGCCCCAGCAGGTTGGTTACATGACGGCCAAGATTCCGATGGGCAGAACGGGTGAACCGGTGGAAATTGCGGCTGTTGTGCACTTCCTCGCCAGTCCGGATTGTTCGTTCGTTACGGCCCAGTGTTACGACGCCAGCGGTGGACGCGCGACTTACTAATTTCAAATTTCAAGGGTTTTCTGAATGGCGCAGCGGGAGTTTTTCCCTCTGCGCCATTTTTTTAATGAAAATCGTGTGAGGCCTGTCCCGGGGCAACGGGCTCCAGGCGTTCGAACTGCTTCGCCTGCACATGGATCACACCCTCCACGTTTTGCACTTTGCCTTCGATCAGGAGCCACTGTTCCGTCAAAATTGTCAGCCGAAACTGCTCGAAGATGTCGGGCATCACAACCAGGTTGAAGATCCCGGTTTCATCCTCCAGGCTCATGAAGAGAATCCCTTTGGCGGTACCGGGGCGCTGGCGGACGACAACACTGCCCGCAACGCGGACAATTCGTCCGTTACGAATGTTTGAGAGGTCCATGGCGCGAATGACGCCCAGGCTCTCCATCTTTTTCCTCAGGTAGAACATGGGGTGGTTCCCGACCGTGAGACTGGTGCCCAGGTAATCAGCCGAGAGGCGCTCTGTAGTGGACATTTGCTCCAAAGGTGCCTCGGCATCATTCTCGGGAACAGCCTCCAGCAGAGGCCCCGAGGGGCGAGCGGCCCGACCGGCCTTCCAAAGTGCATCTCGGCGGTGAGCGGTATCCAGCCGCGCGAGGGCCCCGACTGCGGCGAGCATTTCCAGTTCGTTTCGCCGAAGCGCAGGCACGCGCAGCGCCAGTTCGTCCACGCTGGTGTACGGTCGGCCCTGGGCGATGGCGATGCCGGATTCGGCCCGGAGGCCCCGAACATAGCGCAGGCCCAGCCGCAGCACCGGTTTCGGCAGATGCTCGATGGTGCACTCCCATTCGGACGCGTTCACGTCTGCCGGCAAGACACGCAGACCGTGTCGTTGGGCGTCCTTCACTAAAACGGCAGGGGAATAGAAGCCCATTGGCTGGTTGTTCAGCAGAGCACACGTAAACGCCGCCAGGTAGTGGACTTTGAACCACGCGCTGGCGTAGGCGAGAAGCGCAAAACTGGCAGCGTGGGATTCCGGAAAGCCATACAGGGCAAATGACGTAATCGACTGGACGATGCGGTCCTGCGGCTCGCCAGTAATCCCGTTGCGCGTCATCCCGGCCCGGAGCCGTGCCTCCAGATCCTTCATGCGCTGCTCAGACCTCTTAAAGCCCATGGCGCGGCGCAGTTCCTCCGCCTCGCCTCCACTGAAACTGGCAGCCAGCATGGCCATGCGCAACAACTGCTCCTGAAACAGCGGCACCCCCAGCGTGCGGGCCAGGACTGGTTCCAGAAGGGGGTGGAGTGCATCGGGCGCTTCCTTCCCCGCCCTGCGGCGCAGGTAGGGATGGACCATCTGGCCAACAATAGGGCCGGGGCGAATCAGCGCCACTTCCACCACCAGGTCGTAGAATTTCTCGGGCCGCAACCTGGGCAAAGTGGCCTGCTGCGCCCGGCTTTCCACCTGGAACATGCCGATGGTATCGCCGCGCTGCAGGGTCTGGTAAACGGCGGGATCATCTGCGGGCAGGCGTCCCAGGTCAATCTCTTCACGCCAGTGCGTGCGAATCAGCTTCACGCAATCTTCGAGGACGGCCATCATACCCAGGCCAAGCAGATCTACTTTGATCAAACCCAGATCGGCGCAGTCCTCCTTATCCCACTGGACGACCACGCGCCCCGGCATAGAAGCGGGTTCGAGGGGGACGACGCGATCCAGCTGGTCCTGGCAAATGATCATGCCTCCCGAGTGCTGGCCGAGGTGTCGCGGCAGATCGACCAGGCCTTCCACAATTTCCAGAAAACGGCGGACACGGAGGTTGTTGAAATCGAGACCGGCCTCGCGAAAGCGGCGTTCCGGATCCTGATCGGGCTGGTGCCAGCCCCACATGGAAGTCAGGCTCGCGACCTTGTCCAGCGTCTTGACGTCAAAACCGAGAACTTTACCGGCTTCGCGGGCAGCAAGACGTCCGCGATAGGTGATGACATTGGCTGTCATGGCGGCACCGCGTTCCCCGTAACGCTGGTAGACATACTGGATGGCCCGCTCGCGCTGTTCGCCCGACGGCAGATCGATATCAATATCGGGCCATTCGCCACGTTCTTCCGAGAGAAAGCGTTCGAACAGAAGGGCCATGCCAACCGGATCAACAGCCGTGATGCCGAGCGAGTAACAGACTGCGGAGTTGGCTGCAGAACCACGGCCCTGACAGAGAATTCCCTGCTCTTTGCAGAACCGTACGATATCCCAAACGATGAGGAAATAGCCCCCAAGTCCCAGCTTTTCAATCAGTTTGAGTTCCTTCTCAATCTGGGCGCGGGCTTTGTCGTGATAGGGCTGGTAGCGCCAGCGGGCGCCCTCGTCAGTTCGCTTCCAGAGGAAGGAGGACACGGTTTCGCCAGGCGGCAGAGGGTATTGCGGGAACTGGTAGCCGAGGTCTTTCAGGGTGAAGTTGAGTTGGCCGGAGATGGTCGCGGTATTGGCGATGGCTTCGGGCAGATCGCGGAACAGGTCCGCCATTTCTGTGGAAGATTTCAGGTGGCGCTCAGAGTTGCGCGAGAGAAGACGCCCGGCCTCAGCCAGGGTAGTCTTGTGCTCCAGGCACGTAAAAACATCCAGGATGCGGCGGTCAAGCGGTTTGGCGTGGCACACCCCGTTGGTAGCGACGAGCGGCAAACCGAGTGACCGAGCCAGTTCCACGGCGGCCTGATTGCGGGCCTCTTCGGCACGATCGAGGTGCCGTTGCAGCTCAACGAAGACGTTGCCTTGCCCAAAGGTCCGGGTGAGACCTTCGAGGACCTGAAGCCCCATCTTGTTGCGCAGCCCGCGGGCGAGGGGACCTTCGGTGCCGCCGGTGAGACAAATCAGGCCCTCCGCAAATTCGGCAAGGTCTTCCGGGGTTGCTGCGGGGCCCTGGCCCGGCTTCGCATTCTTCGTGCCCGGACGCAATTTCATGCGGGTAATGAGGCGGCACAGGTTTTGATAGCCCGTTCGATTGCGCACCAGCAGGGTATAGCGGGAGCCGCTGGCGGCGGTGATCTCGGCCCCTACGTGAGGCTGGAGCCCGGCCTGATTCGCCGCCTTATGGAAGCGCGGCGCGCCATAGACACCGTCAACATCGGTGAGCGCCATAGCGGGTTGGTCGTGCCCGGCTGCAATGGCTGCGTAGTCTTCCGGAGCGGTGGCACCCCGCAGAAAGCTGAACGCCGAACGGGCATGCAATTCAATGTAGGGAGCCGCCATTTCGTCTACTGCGGCGGCGCTTGCTTCAGCGTGAGTTTGATACGCGACGTCTGGCCGACTTCCACCGTCAGCCTGGTACCTTCAGCGTAGCGACGCATCCACTCGGGATTGGCATACTCAACCTGATTGAAGTCATCCCAGGCGTAGATGGTGTAATTGCCAGGGGCCAGAGAGGGAAAGCGGAAGCGTCCAGTCTCGTCGGACCGGGCATTTCTCGGCGATCTGCCAGCCTCGAGGATCATGGCCCACCCCGCCGCCGGTTTGCCCTCACGATCTTCAAGTTGGCCCTCCAGGGAACCACTCTCGTCGCTCAGGACCAGCTCGATACTGCCGGAGGCCTGGGTGATGGGCACGTCTTCGCGCGAAATGTCCCGACCGTTATACATTGCCCTCCGAATATGAAAACTGCCGACGGTAAAGGCCTCCAGCCGGTAAACACCCGGTGTCAGATCTGCCAGCGTGAAGGTGGTTCCGTCGAACCCCCAGACCACGCGGCCCCCGCCGGCGATGGGCTCCGCAGAGCGGAGGGAAACCCCGAACTGGGTGCGGGGGGGCGGCACGCCGTCCTTCGATTCCACGCGGACGCTCCCCTGCAGGGTGAAACCTTCGGAAAGGGCAACCGTCAGGCCCTCCACATCGGCGCCACCGATGTCCAGCGGGATTCGTGCCGTGTAGCGGCGATTGTCCTCCCAATAGTCCGTGGCCAGCAGCCACGCTCCGGGCGTGACGCCGGAAATATCAAAACGACCGTCCGGGCGAACAGGCGAACTGCGGTTCGAGGTAGTCCCGACCGCTCCCCGACGGGACAGGGAAAGCGCTACGCCGCGAGCTCTGGGCAAACCGGTAACCGTGCCTCGGACGTGGACGGAAGGTACCGAGGGCAGGGAGAGATTGCTCCGCATCTCCCGTCCGGCGGCAAGCTCAAACGTGGTGGTGGCATTGGCCTCGAGCGGCCCGGGAAAGCACTTGTCGCCAGTGGTTGTTCCATTGGCGAGATCGAGGGGGGCTGCGCCTGGATTCAGGTGGGCACAGACCACATATTTTCCGGCAGCCAGGCCTGAGATTCTGTATTCACCAAGGTCATTGGAGCCGCCCTGGCCGGTTTGCTGGAAAGTGCGGCGCCCCTGCATCACCCGGGAACTAAAAATGGCAACCTGTGCCCCCAGGACGGGATCTCCCTGGTCGTCGGTAACGGTTCCGGTCACGACAGCCTGCGGGGTAAGCAAAACGCGGATGTCATGGGCAGCGCCGCCCGATTCGATAATGACGGGCTTGCGTTCCGCATTTAGACCGCCCAGCCCGGTGACGTTTTCCAGAAACCCGGCCCGGCGCGCGAAAAACTGAATCGTGCCGCAGGGTGCCTTCTCCATGCGGAAGCGCCCGCTGGCATCGGCAAGGGAGGTAGTCTGCGCTCCGGCACTGAGCAGCGAGACACGGGCGCGGGGGACAGGCGCTCCGGTTATCGCATTGACGACCGTGCCGTCAGCGGAGCAGTCATGGGCGACCATGCGCGCCGGGTCCGGAGCCGGACTCGCGGGAGGAGTCTGGGCCAGGCCCGGCAGGAGACCGGTGAGACTGAGGAGAACTGCAAACCGCATTTACCCTCCAGCGTAGCGCTTCGGGAGCAAGAGCGTGAGGGCATCCGGAACCACGGTAATGGAGGCCGGGATGGGGCCCAGTTCCTCACCATCAGCCTGCATGAAAACGGGTTGGCCCGGGATGAGAGATAACTTCAGGCTGGAAGCCCGGCAAACGGTGACACCTTTGGTGCGATCCAGACGGTTTGTGAGAATCCCGCCGATGGCTCGCAGGTAGTCGAACCAGGCGTGGCGCTCGAAGATAACCACCTCGAAATCCGGATCGGTGATGCGAATCCGGCGGGCGATTTCAAAGTCGCCGCCATAGTTGCGAACGCGGGTGACGAGAATGAAGCTCGCTTCAAAGGACCTGGAATCGACTTCAGCCTGAAATCTCTCCAGCGTGCGACCAAGTTGGCGGAACCCGGCCTGCCAGTAGGCCAGCTTGCCAATTTTGGCCTTTAGCTTCAGATCCAGTTCCCGAACAATTCTGGCGTCGAGCCCGATTCCCGCCATCAGAGCAAAATGTCGGCGGTTGCGGCCAGGAATATCCAGCGCCCCCAGGGCGATTCGGGTTGGCACAGCGTCGAGAAGAAATTTAGCGGCGAGATCGGGGCGATTCGGTAAGCCCACCTCATTGGCGAGAACGTTGGCGGTCCCTGCCGGCAAGGGGCCGAAGACGGTGTCCGACCCGGCTATACCGTTAATCACTTCGTTGATGGTGCCGTCGCCACCGGCGGCAAGCACCAGATTACAGCCCTCCGCGACGGCCTGACGCGCGAGGTCACCCGCTTGGCCGGGGGCTTGCGTCGGGTAGAGAGTGACGTGACGGCCGGCTGTCCGGAAGACCTCAACTGCACGGTCTAACCGAGGCCGTTTGGAGCCGCGCAGACCACCCGCAGAGGGATTGAAGACAATGCCGATTCGATGGAGAGGATGCGAGATAATTTTAGGACCGCTGCTTTAGTTCCACTTCGTAACGTCCAATTATAGCGAAGAGGTTACAGAGCCCGGTTATTCAGACTATGCCCGGAACATCCAGTGAAATCGAAGATCTGCGCACGCAGCTGCGCCACCATGAGCACCAGTATTACGTTCTGGACGCCCCGCAGATAACCGACGCCGAGTACGACGTCCTGATGCGGCAGCTGCAAAAGCTGGAAGCAGAGAATCCGGACCTGGTAACGGCGGATTCACCCACGCAGAGAGTCGGCGGCAAACCGCGTGAAGGTGTCGCCAAGGCAGCTCACAGTTCTGCCATGCTCAGCCTGGACAATGCTCTTGATGAGATGGAATTGCGGGCCTTCGACGCACGGGTACGCGAGTTGCTGGGCGGCGCGGCATACCGCTATGTGGCCGAACTGAAGATGGACGGCCTGTCACTCGCCACCCGCTACCGGGAGAACACGCTGCAGCAGGCAATTACGCGCGGCGATGGCTCCATCGGCGAAGATGTCACAGAAAATGCCCGCACCATCCGTTCCCTGCCCCTCCGGGTTACCGCTGAACGGACGTTTGAGGTCCGCGGCGAGGTCATCATGGCCCGGAAGGCCTTCGAACGGCTGAATACGGAGCGGGATGCGCAAAGTCTGCCACGTTTTGCCAATCCGCGTAATGCCGCAGCAGGGTCCCTCCGGATGCTGGAAACCTCGGTTACGGCCTCGCGACGGCTCGATTACTACGCCTACTTCCTGCTGGATGAAACCGGCGGCCCGATTTTCGACAGCCATTGGGAATCGCTCGACTGGCTGGCCGCGCAGGGGTTCCAGGTCAACCGTCGGCGGCGCCTCTGCGACACGGTTGAGGATGCGATCCGGTTTTGTCAGGAGTTCGATGCCGAGCGCGACAATCTGCCCTATGAAATCGACGGGGTTGTCATCAAGGTGGACAGCATCCCGCAACAGCGCCAGCTGGGCTATACCGCCAAAGCGCCGCGGTGGGCCATTGCCTTCAAGTACGCTGCCCGTCAGGCCGAAACCGAAGTTCTGGACGTGCTGGTGCAGGTGGGCCGAACCGGGGCCCTGACGCCGGTGGCCGTGCTGGCCCCGCAAGTGGTGAGCGGCGTCACCGTTTCCCGCGCCACGCTGCACAATGAAGACGAAATCGCACGCCTGGGCTTGCAGATCGGTGACCGTGTTCTGGTCGAGCGCAGTGGCGACGTTATCCCCAAGGTAGTACGGGTGACCCAGGAAGGCGAGGTCCGGCGACCGTTTGTGATGCCGACCGAATGTCCGGTCTGCGGAGGTCGGGTTGTCCGCGAAGAGGGCGAGGCGGCCAGCCGCTGTATCAATCTGAACTGCCCGGCGCGATTGAAGGAATCGATCCGTCATTTCGCCTCCCGGGGGGTGATGGCAATCGACGGTCTGGGCGATGTCCTGATCGATCAGCTTGTGGAACAAGGCCTGGTGAAGAGTGTGTCCGATATCTACGCCCTGACACCGGAACAGGTGGCGGCGCTGGAACGGATGGGAGCAAAATCGGCGACCAATCTGGTGGAGAATATTGCAGCCTCCCGCAAGATGCCCCTGCCGAGGGTGCTGGGGGCACTGGGTATCCGCTTCGTGGGTGAACGGACCGCAGAATTGCTGGCTGATGAGTTTGGTTCCCTGGACAGGATTGCCGGGGCGTCGCCGGAAGAACTGCAAGGTGCACAGGAAGTGGGACCGAAGGTTGCGGAAAGCATTTCCGCCTTCTTCCGGGAACCCCACAATGCGGATCTGGTGGAACGCCTGCGGCTGGCCGGCCTGAAGTTCGACCATGTGGTGAAGAAAAAAGAGGGCGGCAAACTGAAGGGCCTGACGTTTGTGTTGACCGGCACTTTGCCCACCCTGAGCCGGGATGAGGCGAAGAAGCGGATTGAAGACGCCGGGGGCAAGGTGGCTGGCTCGGTCAGCGGCAAGACCTCATACGTAGTGGCGGGCGAAGAGGCGGGTTCCAAGCTGGAAAAAGCGGTGTCGCTGGGGATTCCAATATTGGACGAGGCGGGGCTAAACGGGATTTTGGAGCCATCGAACACATAAGTTGTCGCGGCCCGAAATGCGGCTTCGAGGTCCCCGGCACGGTATTCAACCTATAGGATTTTCGGTGACCTGCCGATATGGGACTTATGGCTGCCCCCGTCCGACGATGGAATTCCGAGGTATGGCAGTGGCTGGTGGGGCTGAACGTGTCCAATGTGTCCGCCCTGGCAATCATGATCGCAGCGTTCGTGATCACCGTTCTGATCGTTGTCGATCTGGATCTGGCACCCGGCGAGCACACCTCCGGGCAGGCTACAACACCTATGTACCGTTCGCGATGAAAGGTCCCGACGGGAAACCGAGAGGCCTCGCGGTCGAGATCGTCAATCGCGCGGCAGCCCGCGCGGGTATTGACCTGACCTGGGTGGCGGTGAGTGACAACGTGGACGATGAGCTCCGGCGAGGGCATATTGACGTAGAAACGTGTGGTCAGTTGGATGCGGATATAAAAATGGGCTGCGACACGGCACAGGCTTACTACCTTGGCAGACCCGCACCTCCCATTTCAGGCTCGGACGGTATGGAGTTACTCCAGCACCTCAGGGTATCCAGAACGGAGAAAACGAAAGGTCCGGAGAGCCTTACCCCGGTGATCTCACTTCACCCGGAAGACGAATTCAGCGTCAGCAGACAAGGATAGAGGGGAAATTCGTCGTGGAAGCCGAACGATGACAACATCTTGCATCCTGAATGTTGGATTTTTCGCGCGGGGATGTTACCATAGAAAACGCAGCAATCGGATGGGAGTCAAACGGCAGACGTTGGCCTAAAGCAAACGTTCAGACGATTCCTCACAGCCGGTGACGGCGATCTTTTTTGTTCAGCCGGTAAGTTTTCAGTTTCAAACCGGACAGGTGGCCGAGCGGCTAATGGCAACAGACTGTAAATCTGTCGCTCTCCGGAGCTACGGAGGTTCGAATCCTCCCCTGTCCACCAATTTTTAATGCCCCATCCTGTACACTAAAAGAGTGGGTGACGAGAAGCCGTTGTAGCTCAGTTGGTAGAGCGCGTCCTTGGTAAGGACGAGGTCACCAGTTCAATCCTGGTCAACGGCTCCATTTTTTGAGCGCACCGTGAGATTACCGGTGCGCAGTTTTTTGAGTACAGCAGTTTCAGTAAGACAGTTTTGAATCAGGCAGCATTGCTATCAAGGCTGCTTATCGGTAGCAGACCTTCGAGGACGGAACCACAATGGCGAAAGAAAAATTTGACCGTAGCAAACCGCACGTAAACGTTGGCACGATCGGACACATCGATCACGGCAAGACGACTTTGACGGCGGCGATCACA
>RGPS01000172.1 GCA_010084195.1 Terriglobia bacterium | reverse complement strand
TTCGGGGTGAGTTCCCCAAAATGCACGACGGCTCGGCTGAATGGGAGAGCCGTCGGGCGGCTTCAGCCGCAACTCCGACTTTCAGTCGGCGACATTCTACCGGCTTTGAGCCGGTAGTCGTTAAATGACCTGCTACGGCATCTGTGGAAAGCCGATCTGCGGGAGTGGGAGGCGGCACAGGTATCCCTCGAACACTGTCTTGCCCAAATGGAGTGTATTGCGCCTCCCATGCGGTCGGGCGTTTACATGGCAGCGGCGTACTTCTATGCCAGAAAGTTGAACGATGCCACCACGGCACGGACATACTTCAACAAGGCAGAGGGCCCGGGTGTCCACCAGAAAAGTGATCTTCACATCGTGAGGGCTGCCGTTCTTCTGGCAGAAGGTCGCAGCACGGAGGCGCTGCCGGAGCTCGATCTCGCGGTCGCGTCCCTCAGGAACAAAGCGCCTTCCGCAACAGAACCCCTCCACGAAGACATCGCCGCCATGCGCAACGCAGCATTGCTAAACTCCGGGAAATGACTTTCGCACGGTGCCTCCTCTTTCTTGCCACTGGCTTCCTCGGCTTCGCGCAAACCCGCGACCGGATCGCGACCGGGTTCGATGATATCCAGGCGGCGAAGATTCGCGCCGATCTCACCTTCCTCGCCTCGGATGCCATGGAGGGTCGCATGTCGCTCGACCGTGGCTCTGAGGTTGCGATTCAATGGATCGCCTCGGAGTTCGCGAAGGCCGGCCTGAAGCCCCTTGTCGGCGACACCTTCCTGCAACCTGTTCCCCTGGTGGAATACAAGATGGACCGCGCCCGCACCACGCTGGCCCTCCGGGCTGGGGGCGTCACCAAAGAATTCAAGGCTCCCGCCCTTATTGTGAGCTACCCCAATGATGGCGTTTACAAAGGACAACTGGTCTTTGCCGGCTTTGGCATCACGGCACCGGAACTGAAATACGATGACTACGCCGGGCTCGACGCCAAAGGGAAGATTGTCGTCATCTTCAACCACGAACCGCAGGAGGAGGATGCGAATTCCGTCTTCAACGGCAAGGGCAACACTCGCTATGCGAACGCTCGGGCCAAAATGACGAACGCTCTCCGCCACGGTGCAGTCGCGGTCCTGGTCGTGCCGGATCCAAACCACAAGCCTGGCCGCGAACGAGGCACTTTAGACGGAGACAATCAGGCCAGTCTGGCACTCCGCACGCCGCGTCCCATCCAGAGTATCGATGGCGAAACGTCTATTCCGGTCTTAACGCTGACCGCCAAACTGGCTGACGAGTTGTTCGCGCTTACGGGCCAGAAGGCTGCGGATTTGCAGACGGCCATTGACTCCACGCTGAAGCCTTCCCCTGCCTCATTCAAAGGGGCTGAGGTGGAACTCCATGTCGCCACGGCACAGCGGAAACGCGGCGTTTCGTACAACGTGGCGGGCCTCATCGAAGGCAGCGATCCGACCCTGAACGCTGAAACCATTCTCTACAGCGCCCACTATGATCACGACGGTCTCCGCGTAGACGGCGAAATCTACCGTGGTGCCGATGATAACGGGTCCGGGACGGTTGGCATCGTGTCTCTGGCACGTGCGTTTTCCAAGAACCCCATCAAACCGAAACGCTCGATCGCGCTGGTCGTCTTTGCCGCCGAAGAACGGGGGCTTCTCGGAGCCTACTATTACGCGGATCATCCCCTGCGTCCCCTGGCCACCACTCGCGCGCAGGTGAACTTCGACATGATCGGTCGCGATGAGAAGGACAGCAACCAAACGAAGGGCCTCATCGATATCGCCGCCGATACCTCAAACGAAGTGAACATCATCGGCACGCGTTACAGCCCGGACTACCGGAACGCGGTGGTGCGCGCGAATGAGCTTGTGGGCATTCACCTCAACTACAAATGGGATGACGACACCGTCCTGAACGTCCTCTTCCGCAGCGATCAGTACCCGCTGTTGATGCACGACATCCCTGCCATCTGGTGGTTCACCGGTTTCCACCCCGACTACCACCAGATCACCGACACCGCCGAGAAGATCAACTACCCCAAGATGGAGAAGATTCTGCGTCTGGCTTACGCCACCGGCTTTGATTTCGGAGACACGGCCACGCCTCCGAAGTTCTTTCCTGCCGGTGCGGCCAGATAAAGACCGCAAAGAAACCTGAGAAGCAGTTAGTTAAAACGAAACCCGCATCATCAGCTGGAACGTGCGTGCCGCGTCATTCAAGGGCGAAATCGCCGGGAATCCCGACGCTGCGCCCTGCCTGCCATAAGTGGAAATACCGAACGCCGGGTCGCCCAGCAGATTGCCCGGGTTCCCGCGGTTCGCGTGGTTCAGGACGTTAAACGAATCCGCACGAACTGTCAGCGTGGCACGTTCCCGGAACTTCCAAAACGTGGGAATGGGGAATGTCCTCGCCAGTGACATATCGATGTTGTACAGTCCCGGCCCACGGAAAGCATTCCGGCCCGATGTCCCCGGCCCACTATCCGGCTGCCCAAAAGCGTCGGGATTCAGAATCGCAAGTCCCCCCTTCACCGCTTTGGGCGTCGAATAAAAAACCTTCGAAGGATCGAGCAGGTCGGCGCGCTGGTTGACCTGAATACCGCCTCCCGTGAATGAAATCGACTGCGGCGCCAGCACCGTAAAGGGCGTCCCGCCACGGAACGATGACATCCACGCCACTTTCCAGTTCTTCGCCACTTTCCAGCGCGATTCCGGAGACCAGATACCCGTCAGAAAAAGGTTGTGCCTCTGGTCAAAGGCCGAATTGCCCCGGTCACCACGCGCATCGTACTGGTTCTGAAAGGATGCGATCAGCGCCTGCGATCCGCCCCCGGCGTTTCCGTTTACGTCAAAGAAGTCGCCCGTCAGAGGGTCGCTCTGGTTATCGATCGAGTGGCTGATCGTATAAGCGCCCTGCATCATCAGGGTCCGCAGCTTATACCGAACCAGCGCCGAGACGGCCAGATAATCGGCCTTGCCCTGATTCGACCGCCACGTAATCTGCGGCAGATCCTGGTTCGGTCTCTGCAGTTCCGGAGTCGTGAAATTCCGGTTCACCAGGTCGCTGGTGATCAAGCGGCGCGATTGCGATGCGGTGAAGTTAATATCCACCGTCAAAGATTCCCGCACGGCCTGCTGAATGCCCAGGAACGCTGTGCGGGCAAAACCATTCTTCAAATTCGGATCGAACCCTGTCAGATTTGGGAAGTCCCCCGGTGCCGGAGCATACTTCTTTAAGGCTTCGGCGGACGTTTGCAAATAGTTGGTGGTCGGGGCGTTCAGAGAAATGAACGGCACGACATAACGGTTGGCGCGAATGTTCTGCCAGAGGTTGTCGAACGGCCGGTCGTAGAACATGCCGAAGGCCCATTTCCCCCGGCATCCAGCTTTGCGGTCGCAATGGTCTGCTCAAACGTCTTTCCCGGCCCGGTTACGAGGAGAGCGTCCTTCACCGCACCCGTGTTCGAAGGGGCCTCAAACCGCTCATACCGAAGGCCGAAGTTCAATGTCAGGCGCTTCGAGATCCGGAAACTGTCCTGCACGAAAGCAAAGGCGTTGCTGTAGCGGTAAGCCCTGTCAAAATTCGGAGGCACCGCTTGGGTGGACATGCGGTCCATCGCGGTGGAAAACAGGCTGGGGCTATCCGCCAGAAACTCCAGGATGCCATCGAACACATACTGGGAGTCTCTTGCATACGTCAGATATCCCGTATTTCGACGCAGCACAAAACCGCCGCCCGTCGTAATCACATGCTTGTTTCGCGTCAGGACTGTGGAGAAAATCGTTTCAAACGACTTGTTGTGGTTGCGGTATGAGTAGGCAAGCGGACTGCCCGGCAGCGTGGGGGAGATTCCAATGCTGTAATCCGCCCCGACACGCAGCGTTGGGATTTCCGGATGAGCCCGGTCCCAGCCCAGATTGTCATCGCTGAAACTCGTCTTCAATTCGCTGGTGATGCGTGGGGTCCACGAGCGCTGCCAGTTACTGGCAAGCCCGGTCGTACCCTGGCCATAGGGCGTGATGAAATCCGGGTAAGGCGTCCAGAAAAAGTATGGCTGGTCGTTCCGCGCATAGGCGAGCCGCGCGCTCAGGTGATCCCTGCCGCTTTTGGTGACGTAGTCGCCTCGCTGCAGCGTCAGCAGGCGGTCAATCACCACCGGCTGTTCCACCTTATAGGCATCAACCACTCGTTGCGACTTCAGTACCGGAAACGAAAACTTCCGCAGCAACTGGCTCGCGATCCGGGTTTGGGGAACGTTCAAAGCCGGCAGCGTATTGGTGGTCGGCAGAATATACGTCTGCTGACTCTGCGCACTATGGCTGCTCAGTTGCTCCAGCGAACTGGAAAAGAAAAGCTGCGACCGGAGAGCGCCCCGAGGGATCACAGGCCCGCCGAACTGGTATCCGAACTGATGTTGCTTGGCGGGATGGCGCGGTGCCCCCACCAGGTTATCCGCGAAATCCACCGCGTTCAGCGCTTCGTTTTTCAGGTATTCATACAGCAGACCGTGATAATCGCCACCGCCCGCCTTAGTGACCGCGTTAGCCACGAAACCCGCCGTGCGCCCGTACTCAGCCGAATAGTTGTTGGTCGAAATCCTGTACTCCTGCACGGCCTCAGGAGCAACCTGACTCAACGGCCCGGTGATCAGATGGTTATCGTTTTCTACCCCATCCAGCAGGTAGTTCGAGGCCGAACCTCGCTGCCCGGCCACGCTGACGCCCAGGCCGCGGCCCGTCGCGCTGTCGGCAGCGACCCCTGGCAGACTCACCAGCATCGAGTAGACATCGCGTCCCTGTAGAGGCAGATCCGAGATCTGGCCCGGATCAATTACGTACGAAGCCGACGTGTCCAGGGTGCCGCGAGAACCCTTTTGCGCTTCAAACGTTCCCGACCGGCTGGAGTCCACGTCGGGGCCGAAAAATGTGACGATCGTCTTGGTGCCGGGCAGAAACACGCTGCGGTACTGTCCCGATTCCCAGACGTCGTTCAGGGGCCTCAGGCGGAAGTCAATATTCAGACGCCCCGCCACCGGTAGTTCCAGTTGTTGCAGTTCCTGCGGCTGGTAAGAATCGGCCGTCGTGCGGATCGTGTAGTTTCCGGCCGAAAGCAGGGGCAGGAAGTAGTAGCCTTGCGGGTCGCTCTTGACAGTGCCATTCGCCGCCAGCGTGGTGCCGTGATACGTCACCGAGCCGCCAGCCACAGGCCGACCGGTAACCGAATTCAAAATACGTCCGGAGATAAGGCCCTGGGTGGTTTGTGCCCACAGCGCCGCACTGGCGGCAAGACTCAGAAGAACAAAACGAACTGAGATCCGCACTTAAGGAACCTGAATTCCGGTTTTCGATAGATCAGCCAGCTTCAGCCCGCTGTCCATGGTTCCAAAGTCGCGCGGATGCTGGCGGTTCGAGGTCAGTTTGGACACGTCTTTCGTCACGAAGTCGATGATCTCGCCGGAGGTAACAGAACCGTCCTTGTCCGCATCCGCCGCCCCATTCAGGCCCCGAATGAGGGCATAGGTAAAGGCACCGTGACCACCACCAAACTCAGGGCTCTCGTTCGAGAGTTCCTTCGGCCGCGCAGCCATCAGGCCCAGCAATTCGCCCGGAGCGTCACCGATGTCAGCCACCGCGCCCCCCAGCGCCGCCGTCTTCTGCCCCGCAATAGTGGCTGCCCGGCAAACATCGGCCAGCAAAATCACATGGCCCGCGATGTTCAGCTCCTGTTCCACCATGCTCTTCAACTCGCCCATCGGCAGCGCGGTCCCCCCCAGGTCGGAAGGGTCGGCATCGTAGGTCAGAATGTACGCACCATGGGCATCCACTGTCCCGTGACCCGCCATCAGGATGTAAACCGTGTCATTCTTGCCCGGTTTTTCCTTCAGAAATGTCTTAAACGCTGTGCGGATCGCCCCGGTAGTCGCTTTCTCGTTGATCAGCGTCAGAATTTGGTCGGCAGGCACACTCCCCCCGCGCGGACTCGCCAGAAAAGCGCTGAACATCTTCGCGTCCGCGTCCGGGTACTGCAGCCACAAATCGTGGGGCAGGCTCTGATATTCCGAAATACCCACTATCAGGGCGAAGACCTTACCCGGCGCGGCGTCGGCGGCAGGCAGGAAGGTAGCGCAGCACAGCATGGCTGCAGCAAGCCGATTCATAACACTAAAGATAGCGCGTTCCTGGGGGGGCATGGGTGCCGGGTAGTCCAGGTAGTCCCGGGGGCCTACTGGTAGTACCTCCTTTCTGACCCGAAACACAACCGCTTGAACTCGAAATTATGCCATAATCCGGGAGTATGATTCATCGATCTCTGAGCAGGAGGGGCTTCCTCCTTGTTGGATTGTATGTAGCTGCTCTGGCGCCTCTGGCGCAGGCCACTACCCTGCAACGCCTTACCTTTGAGGAATTGACTGACAGTTCCGACATGATTGTCACCGGCAAGGTGACTCGAACCTGGGCTGCCTGGGATGCCAGGCATCACTACATCTGGACCCATTACGAAGTGGAAGTGGCCGCCACCCAAAAGGGTGCCCGCAGCACCTCCGTGCAACTTTCTGAGCCCGGTGGAACCGCCGAAGGCATGACCATGACCATTGCCGGCACCAGTAAGTACAATGTCGGCGATGAAGTTCTCGTCTTTCTCCAGACGATGCCGAACGGCATGATCCGGACCACAGGCTGGGGGCAGGGTAAGTACACCGTGGATGCGCGTGGCCGTCTGCACGCGGATATGACGCTGAAAGGTGTCGATTACGTAGACGTGAAGACCGGTGCGACGGGCCTGGCGCCTGTTGCCACACTGGACGGGCTGACCCTCCAGGAAGCCGGCGTTCGGGTTGCAAGCCGCCTCCGCGCCACGCAGCGCCCCGGGAAGGTGCAATAGCTATGAACCGCACATTCAGAACTCTTTTGGCTGGTGCCCTTCTGCTGGTGCCCGCGTTCGGTTACACCCGTCTGGTTGACGCCACGGGTACGCCGCTGCGCCGCATCGACACCAAGGGTATTCAGTACTACATCAACACCGGAATCGTTCCCGGTGCGATATCGAGCGCGATCAGCGTCCCGGTCAAGGTCATGTCGGATTTCAGTGATCCTGTGACTGCCATTCGCGATGCGTTTGCTGCCTGGAGCAATCTGCCCGGCGTGGATCTTAAGTTCCTGCCGCTGAAGCCGACCGATTCTTTCCGCGATTTCAACGATGGCAAACATGTGATTGCGTTCGCCAGAAATGCTGATGATCTCACCGCGCTTGGGTTTAAGCCCGGAGGGTCGATCGGTGCCCTCGGCCTGGCAGTGACAGCTTCCTACCCGTCCGCTGGCCAGGCTGCCGATGGCACTCTGGTGGAAAAGGGCGACATCGCGGACGCGGACATTATCCTGAATGCTTCCGGAGTCGCGAACGGCGTTTTGTTCTCCACCGATGGCTCGACCGGTATTGATTTCCAGGCTGTCATGACGCACGAAATCGGTCACGCATTGGGGCAGAATCACTCGGTGGCTCTGGGCGCGACCATGTTCCCGTTCTCTGCAATTTTAACGCAGAGTGGTTACGTCCCCGTGTATGGGCAGCGGCTGGTCTCTTCCGATGACAGGCAGTTCGCCGCTTCCGTCTACCCGGCGGCCAATGCCAGCCTCGGCACTCTGGCAGGTAAGGTAACGCTCGGTGGCAACCCGGCAAAAAATGTCCCCGTAACGTTTATTGACACGACTACCGGTGTGCTGGTCAACACACTCACAGGCGCAGATGGAAGCTATAGCCAAAAGATCGCCCCTGGCGACTATCTGGTCTATTCGGAACCTTACAGTCTTGTGCAACCTGGCAACCTCTACCTGAGTGCATCCGATGTAACCACCGGCTTCCTGCCCACCTTTGTTGGCGGGAACGCGACGCCTGCCACCACGAAAGTGACCGCCGGTGCGTCTGCAACTGCAGACCTCGCGGTGACGGCGGGTACCAGTGCGCTCACCATCCCCTCTATTGCGATTGGTGGCGCAGCCCGAAACAGCGACATCACCACTTTGCTGGGTATCGCCGGACCGATGACACTGGCCTCCGGCCAGGCTCTCGATATCGGCCTGCTGGGCGGTGGCGTGGACGCCACTACCACCGTACGGATTTACGGTGCAGGCATGACCGTTCGCACGGGTACCACCAGGGCCGACACAACCGTGAACTTCGGAGCGAATCCCCTGATTCGGACCACCGTTGACATCGCCGGCCGGGAAAGCACGGCTCTTGCGACCATGGTGCTGATCAAGGGTCCTTCTGTCATCGTCTTAACCGGGTACTTTGTGGTCGTGCCCCCGAAACCCATATTTACCTCGAAGAGCGTGGTGAATGCCGCCAGCTATCTCGGCCTGAACGGTGATGGCGTGGTTTCCCCGGGGGGGCTGTATTCGATCTACACCCCCGCCGGCAGCCCCACAACTTTGGGACCTGCCGCCTTTGTGGCCAACGGCCCCTATGACGGCTATGGCAAACTCGCCAACAATTTGGGCAACGTTTCCGTAACCTTCGACGGTATCCCGGCCCCGATGTTTCTCGCCTTCAATGGCCAACTCAATGTGCAGGTTCCGTTCGAAGTCGGGGGCCGGAAGACTCAGGTTCAGATTAACTACAATGGCAGCCTAAGCGACAGAATTGAGGTTCCCGTGGTAGCCAGCCAGCCCGCATTCTTCACGTTCACTCCGGCAGCTGCGGATTCGCTCGCTTTCGGCGGTCCCGAATACAACCTCAATACGGTGACCAACGCAACGGCCCGCGGCCAGGTAGTTGTCATGTTTGGCACTGGTCTCGGGAAACTCAGCTACAATGTCCCCACAGGTGCTGGTGCCGGTGCCGCCCCCGCAGGCTTCACCGGAGGCAACAACTGCACCATCGGCGGCACGAAGACCGTTCCCGCTGCCTATGCTGGTTGGGTCCTCGGTTTTGTCGGCTTTGCCCAATGGAACATCGGTATCCCGGCTGATAGCCCCACTGGTAAGGTCACCATTACCTGCACCGACCCCAACGGCAACTCCACCCAGACCGGCACACTCTACATCAAGTGATCCGGAAGCCTTGCCTCGTTCTCCTGAGTCTGTGCAGCTGCCTCGCGCGGGCTCAGGAGATCGAGATCCACTCTGAATTTCAGCGGCACAATCCCCTCGGAAAAGTAGTCCGTCAGGACTACGAACGCAATCCCCGCGAAGTCCTCTCCCCCGCGGTTCCCCGCAATGGCCATCTCACCGTACAGGTGGTCGTCACCGCACCACCCTCCACCAACTACTTTCTCTATGTCGGAGCGAATCCCCCGGATGCGCTCAAGGTTACGGTCTACCGGCAACACTTCGTACCCTGCGGTACCGATCAGTGCCCCGACTGGTTAACGGAAATCCGCCTGCCCGCCTTTGGTGCCATTCCGGAATCCATCCACCGGATGCCCAACCAGACAACGCGCTCCTACATCTTCGATATCTGGGTTCCACCCGATGTCCCGCCTCGCCGCGTGCGTATCGAAGCGCTCCTCAAAGTGGGCTACTGGATCGTGGCACCTCTGGAAGTTCGCGTGATTGAGCCCACGGTTCCCTCAACCGCCGCGCTGCTTCGGGAACAGAACATCGCCGATGTCAGCGCCCCGGCCAGTGCCACCTCGCAGCGCCAGGTTCTCCGCTACCTCAATGGCCAGCCGCCGCAAATGCCGATGGGCATTCTTCGGCTCCGCGATCTGCTGCAGCGCAATGCTGCGGAAGACATGCTGCTGGCCGGAGCCATGGGCTACCGTAACCCGCAGCTCAACTTCCTGGCGTGGACGCCCTTCGTATTCCCGCAGGCAGGCCCGGAATGGTACCTGCGGGTGCGGGATCTGGTCTATCGATACAAGCCGTGATTTCTACCAGTTCGTGATCGAACCATCTGGCCGGAAATAAGTCTGCACGCGGTTCGTATCGAACTTCGTCACTTCCAGAATCTGGGTGCACTTACTCGCGTCAAACTCCACCCCCAAACCAGGCCGTTCATTCGGATACAGCTTGCCGTTCTTGAAATCCAGGCACACAGGAAGGTGCGGCAACGTCTTGCCGGAGAACCCGTATTCCATCAGCAAGGGTCCGGAATAAGTGCCGACTGAGTTGACCAGCGCAGCGGTCGCAATCGGCCCGGTGAAGTGCGGCACAATGCCCACAAAATGCGTTTCACAGATCGCTGCCACCTTCATCATTTCGGTGATGCCGCCCACATTCGGCAGCGTTGCACGCATCCAGTCGATATCGTGCTCTTCCACCAGCCGATTGAAATCCCAGCGGTTGCCCCACTCCTCGCCTGCCGCGATCGGCACCTTCACCATCTTCCGTAGTTTGGGCAGGTCGTCATTGAACCCCTCGGCCCGGACCGGATCTTCCACAAAGAGTGGCGCGAACTCTTCAATCAGATCGCAGCCCCGAATCGCATCCGCGAAGTCAAAGCGCTGGTGGAAATCCACACACCAGTCGCCGTCTTTACCCACACCTTCCCGGACTGCCCTGGCGTGTTCCCGCAACTCCAGAACCTTGGCCCGGGTGTTAAATGTCGTATTGGCCGGAGTATCCGCCGCCCCCATCCGAAAAGCCCGGAAACCTGCGGCGATGGTGGCTGCCGCACGCTCCTTCAGCGGCGTGGTCGCCGTCACTCCCGCGATTGCCCCGCCGGTGTTGTAGCACTCGCAGTAATTTCGTGCCATCCCGCCCAGAATCTGGTGGACCGGCAGCTTCATCACCTTGCCCCGGATATCCCACAGCGCCATGTCGAGCGCCCCGTGCGCATGTTCCTTCTCGCGCCCTGGCGGATAGAAATACGACCGGTGCACATCCTGCCAAAGCCGCTCAATAAACTGCGGATCCTGCCCGATCAACCGCCCGGCAGGCTGCCGCAGCGTATCGGCAAATCCACCTTCGCCGATCCCGGTAATCCCGGCGTCCGTCTCAATCGTCACCACCGTGTCTGCCTGGTTGAACAGAGGGTTCGGATTGGGTGGCTGATACGCGCGAATCCGCGTAATCTTCATCTTCGGCATCGCCGCTTGCAACAGCGGATACCGGGAAAGCGCTGTGGCACCCACCGCAGCCATCGATTTCAAAAAAAGTCGCCTGTTCATATTTTTTTCCCCGTCACTTTACCATTGCGAATCAGCCCCGACGACTCGTTAATTGCCGCCTGCACCTGACCATCTTCAAAGTGCAGCGTAACGGTGTAGCGATTGATGTTCGAAATAAAGTTCAAATCCATCTGGAAGTCCGTCTCGGACGTCCACTTACCCGTGGCCCCGGCCAGCAGCTTCAACGGTCCATACGGGCCCAGCCGATAGACGCCATCCAGACCCACCGGCATGGCCAGATCCGTCCCCAGATACTTCAGCTTCAGTTGCGCTTCCTGCTTGCCGCTAAACGTCAGAGCGAAGCCATCCAGGCGTGAGTTATTACGCGGAAACTCGTAAAAGTTGCCCGAAACCGTCTTCGCCATGGCCGGTAGTTCCGGCGTCGCGGTTGGCTCAGGGGCTTTCGCAGCAGCAGCCACCTTCTCCCGCAAATCCCGCACGCCATCCGCGTTCGCCGGCAGCGGCTTGTCCGACAAAACGGACTTCGCAATGGCCGGACCCACTTCACTCGCCGGGTACCCGCCGCCCGTCACAATCACGATCATGTCTTTCTCCGGCCAGACCGCCACCTTCTGGCCGCCGCGCCCATTGCCGCCAAACTCTTCCATGCCGGCTGTATTGGCCAGCCACCACCCGTAGCCATATCCGCCGCCATTGCCCCGACCCGGATCGGCCTGCTTCGTAATCGACTTGCGGATCCACTCCTTCGAGATGATCTGCTTGCCTTCCCACTCGCCTTCATGCAGGTAGAGGTAGCCAATCTTGCCAAAATCGCGCGGATAGAAATGGCTGTCACCCCACCCATGCGTCCGGCCTTCGTCATCGGGCGGCCACACCACGTCTTTAATTCCCAGAGGCTCGAAAAGGTTCTTCCGCCCGAACTCCACTTCCTGTTCATGCGTGGCCGCCGTCACGATCGACGACAGCACGTGATACCCCGGACTGCAGTACCCGAACTTCCCGCCAGGTTCGTACTTCATAGGCAGCGCCAGGGTGTACTTCACCCACGTATTCGTGCGCCGCATCTGTTCCAGTT
>RGPS01000171.1 GCA_010084195.1 Terriglobia bacterium | reverse complement strand
GAGCGTGAGGTCGCCCGTCGTGACGGTGAAGTTCGAGTCGTCGACCGCGTCGAGGCTGATGAAGCCGTTGGCCGAGTCCACCAGGATGTTCGAGTCGGCATCGAGGTCGAGGTAACGGCCCGACGTGAGGTACACGTCGTTCGTGCCCGTCGTGATGATGCCGAACCCGCCCGTCGCGTTGATCGAGCCACCCGCGTTGTTGACCGTGAAGCCAACGCTGTCGATGGTGACGTTGCCCGAGAAATCGGCGTCAAGATCAACCGCGTTGAGGTCGAGGGTCGCAGCGGACGTGATGACCACGTCGCCCGAGGTCGTCGTCTCAAGGGTCAGGTTCGCGCCAGCAACGGTCAGGTCCGAAGCAGCGGCAGCGGCGAGGCTGATGAAGCCCGTCGCGTCGAGTTCGAAGTTGCCCGTCACGTCAACGTCGGCGTTCGCGCCAGCGTCGATGTTCAGGAGGCCCGCCGAAGAAATGGCGAGCTCACCGGAGGTCACCGTGCTCAGGGTCAGGTTGTTGCCCGTGACGGTGAAGTTCGAGGCCGCCGTGCCGTCAAGGCTGACACCGGCAGCATCGATGGTCGCGTCGCCCGCCGCATTCAGGTCGAGGTTGCCCGAGCCCGTCGTCGCAAGGACGAGATCCGCACCCGCAACGCTGAAGTTCGACGCCGCAGCGGCGTCGAGGCTGATGCCGTTGGAAGCATCGACCGTGACCGCAACCGCGTCCGCGTCGATATTCGCAGCGGCATTCAAGATCAGGTCACCACTCGTGATCGTGCTGACCGTCAGGTTGCCGCTCGTGGCGCTGAGGTTGCTGGCGCCCGTGCCATCAATCGAGAACGCGCCGGTGGACAAAATGTCCACCGTGCCGGTCACGTCAATGTCGAGGTTTGCACCCGCGTTCATGTCGATCAGACCAGCGGCGGTCAAGATCAGGTCGCTACCCGCACCCGACGCCTCGATGGTCAGGTCGGCCGCAACCGTGAAGTCCGAAGCCGTGGCCGCACCGAGGCTGATGCCGCCCGTCGAATCAATCGTAACGGTCACAGCATCGGCGGCGAGCACACCCGAGGCGCTCAGGGTCAGATCCACAGAGGTGAGCGTCAAATTGCCGCCCGCCACCGTGATTTCCGAGTCATCGCCCGCGCTCAGGGTCATCGCACCCGAGGCCGTGAAATCCATCGCCACGGCCGAGGCGTTGATGTCGGTTGCGGAGGTCAGCGAAATGTTGCCCGAGGTCGTCGTGGTGAGGGACAGGTCCGCACCATCCGTCGCCAAGCTCGAAGCCGCAGAGCCGGACAGGCTGAAAGCAGCGGTCTCGCCCATGGCGGGGGCCACCGTGAAGTCGCCGTCCGCAGCCGTCATCGCAATCGAACTGCCAACGTTGTACGCTTCCTGGAGCGACACGTTCTGGCTGGCCTCGTAGTACAGCTTGGTACGACCCGCTGGAGCCGCGCCAGCGCCAACCCAGGCCATCTCAGCGTAAGCCGAGACCATCGAACCAACGTCGATGGCGGCATCACCCGCCGCCAGCAGGGCGCCGTCCGAGAACGCAACCACCGCGAGGTTGACCTTGTAGACCGAGGCCGCAGCCGTACCCGCCGAGAACTGGTTCTGGGCGAAGGGCGCGTTGACCGGCATCGCGGTCGAAAGACCGGCGACCTTGATCTGCGACAGCATCAAAGCATTATTGCCGTCCGCGTCCTTGCCGTTGTTCACCGCAGAAACAACGAACAGACCGTTGTTGCCGGGGAAGTCCGAGCAACCGCTGATTTCGATGATGTCGCCAGCAGAGTAGGTTGAAGCGCCAGCGCCCGTCTGCACCGAGAAAGCGGCGTCCGACGTGCTCGCCACGCCAGCCACGAACGCAACCACAGTCGTGGCGACGTTGGCAGCTTTGACGTTGACCGCAAGACCACCGGCCTTCGACGCGCCCGTTGAGCTATTACCAGCGTTGAGGTCGATGAAGCTATCACCGACGACCACGTTCTGCGAGCCAGCGGAGATAATGTCACCCGCCACGCTCAGGTTACCACCGACGCTCAGATCCGAGCCAAGGGCGACCTTGACGCTGACCGAGAGGCTGTCGTTGTTCGTGTCGATGGTCCGGCTAAGACCATTCTCATCAAGCAGCAACAGATTGTTTGACTGAACACCCATGTTTCAAACTCCTGTGATAAAACACACACACCACCGCGTTGCCGAAACCCTCGGCTACGGGTAAACACTATCTACAGTAGATTGTTTTTGTGAGGTATTTGGATTTGCTGCTTGATTTTTGAAAATCAAGCTAGGAGTGGGGGCTGCCCTCTACCTACTTAGGTAGAGTTATAGCAACGCTAACGCACAAAAAGTAAGAAACGACTCAGGATAGTTTGATGGCGAATGTCTACGCCGGTTCCGACTTCAGTTTTACCGGGTTATTTTTGACGGCTGACGGCCAGCCTATTATCCCGGTGGCTCCTGCCATAATCCAATGCTTCTATTTTGGTGCAGATGGCAGCAAGTATTCATTTGTCCCTGCTGGGACGGTGATGTCTGCGATACCGGCTAACCCCGGTCGGTATGTCTATGTGGCCGGCATCCCCGATAATCTGGAGACGAACACGGAGGTCTATGCCTCTATGTCCGTGATCGACCCAGATACCGACGCAACGGTCTTCATAGAACAAACCGTGACTGTAATCTCCAATGCCACAGGCGGCGCTGCCTGTGGCATTCGTGTTGCCTTTGTCAAACCAGCAGGATTTCAGTGATGCCCAACGAGCGTGAGTTTCTTGAGGACCGTCTGAACAAGATGCGCGAGACCCTCGGGACCATCCCGGAGTTATTCAAAAAACAGCAAGAACTCGGGGAGAGGGAAATCCAATCCTTGATTGCTAGGGCCGGGATTGCCGACCAGATCGAGGCATTGCGGAATCGGACGGAAGAGTATCGGAAGCGCCTGCAAAAAGAGGCTGACGTTCTGGCAGGACGTATTGCGGAGGTCCAGGGGATACTGGAAAAGTTCTACTATGCCCCAATTCCAGAAGGGATCACGCACATACATGGGATCGAATTGGAGCCCCTGGACTGGCAGACCCGATTGATGGTCATGCAGGGGAATAAGGATACGATTGCAGCATTGGGTGGGAAAATCGAACAGACAGAGGTCGTAAAGCCCATGCCAAAAAAGACAGCAGCAAGCGGGACTAAGAAGCAGCCGTCGCGGCCTTAATCAATTCTTCGGGCGGGACGAAACCATGTTCCGTGACATAGTGCAGGTATCCCTGTGGATACCTAAAGCCTCCCCGGAACCAGTCCTGAGACCCATTTGAAATCCCGCAAACGCGGCACTGCGATGAACCGCAATATTGCACCGTTCGTTCAGGTTTCTCCAAGAAGCTCACGACAGCGTCGTAATCCCCTCGGTTGATCAACATCCAACAGGGATCACGCAAAATCTTCATCAGCCGCTCAAGCTCCTGAATGGCTGCGGCATTGGCTTCGAACATTGTTTTCGCCCGTGCAGGATTTGATCTCTGCTCGAATCGAGATATGTTCGGATATGGGATCTCAGGCCAAAAGCCTACGTCAATCGTAGTAGGTCGGTCATCGGTCACTTTGGCCCCCTTTTCTTACGCGGCTCAGCCCTGTCGACCCGAAATTCAAGCACACACGCCTGACACGCCCCAGAGCCATCATAGAATGTGACCGCTTTGCGATTTGCGATCTTGCCGCAAATTGTGCAGGTAGCCGGATCACGCTTGATTCGAGGTTCGGCCATAAAGCCCGTATCCTAGCAACGACGGAATTGTCGAACACAATCCAGAATTCGGGTCTTGATCGGCACCATGTCCAACGGCATCAACTCGCTGGCATCCCAACCGTAGAGCTTACCGTCACTGTGCCTCACCTTCGCTCCGGTGTTGTGCAACTCCTGCACCGTGCCGGATCTCCGTGAGTTGAATCCATCATAGATCCCACCGTAACGCTTCATCCAGACTTTCTGTCCGATATGAAGTCGAAGTACCGGGATGCTCCCCCCAGGCAACTGCCTCAGATCCCATCGCAGATGGTCGTACTGCACCGCCCAGCGGAAAGCATGAACTGATCCGGGAATCCATGCGTAGATTTTGCTGGTCCAGAGGATTGATTTGGACATCAACAGTCGCAAAAGAAACGATGCCAGCATTTGTTTCATGTATCACCACTCCGGATAATGCTCGGTGATCCACCTTAGCATACGCGAAAGCCGCCCGTTACAGCACACGTTTCAACGAATCGGATAAATTCAGCCCACCGCTCAGAGTCGTCTGGGGCCTGATTGTAAATCGCCGCCAACATCGCTCGGCACTCACCCGGCGTCACAATCCATCCGTCATTGGATGAAAACTTGTGCGGTGGAGGTCGGTCTTCCGGATGATAGGTCAAAGCGATTTCCCTCATCTCGACAAAGGCACGGGCAATGTCTGTAATCGGTTCGCCCGTGTCACTGTCGAAATGGGCACTCGACGGCTCAGGCCGCTTTTCGGGCCATTTCAACTCGGAATCGTCGACGGGGCGGCCAAGAGCCCCACAATCATCAAGCGTCTGTCGAAGCTTGGCCATGCTCCAGATGTTGCGGCCCAAATAGGCGTCGCCGCCAATCTGGTAGAGGTCGTATGCTGGCATAGCGGTTACCTTTTCAACGGGGATGGTGCAGTCCGGATTTAGACTGCACTCGCAAACTCGATTTCAGATTCGATTAGCACCGGCTTGTTCAAAGCCGCGCCCATCTTCTCCAAATCCTGACGCAGATAAGCCAAAGCCCGCTCCGGGTTCGAAGCTTCACCCAGGTCGGCGTCGTAGTCTTCGGAGTGTGGGGCCTGCGGTCCAGAGATAGCATAAATCTGCTCACAATCCGTGTAGTAGACCTCACGGATTGTGAGCTGGTTTTTATCGTCACAGACAACGCGGTAATTCCAGCGCATGTGTCACCTACCCATGTCGGATGTGTTTCGAGACAGCAAACCTAGAGCTTCACGAGCTTGACCCGCACGAACTCGACGATCTTCGGCCAAGTATGTCGCCACCTTTTCGGGTACATCACAAGGCGGGTCTAGGGGTACCGTGTTGACCCATTCGGTCACCTCATCGGTATTGGCCATCCAGCCTGTGAAGGCAGGATCTACGGCCGGGAACGTGTCAGGGTAACGCAGGGAAAGTCGGCGAAAAGCCGTCACGCAATCCGCCATGATCTGACGACATCGCTCGCGCTCAACTTTGCCGTCCCTTTCTTGGTTCGGGTGAGACCCCGAATAATGCGGGCGTTGCCCGTACACGATGATGTTCTGCAACACCCGGTAGGCCAACTCCTGGAAAGACTCGTTCAAGTGCCCGCCGTAGACGCCTTCTTGCGTGCCGGGGCCATACGGAGACGGAGAGAACATGCCAGCGGCGTTGAAGATCCCACAGTAGCCAGGACTCATTGGATACCATTGGTGCATACCCGTGAAAACCGGGATCGCCGGAAGGGGCTCCAGGTCAGGATCGATGTTGTAAATCGGATGGCCGTTCTCATGCCATTCAACACCACCACCGTTGACGCACATGAATTGGTTTGCAGCGCAGCGAATCGACTCAACGGACTTTGCGTCATTGTCCCGCAGGTAAAGGGTCGGCCAGTTCTTGATCGCCTGGGCAAGTACCTGCTGCGCCGTACAGTCCTGCCGACTGTATGCTTCCAGGAATGTATCGGGTCCAGCCGGCAGAGGCTTGCCGACTCGCCGAAACGTCGCGTAGATACAGTTCATGTCACGGTTATGGTCAACGTCATTGAAGTGCGTGAATTCGTACACCCCCGGCGTCACGTCAATCACGCTGATGTCTGTGTTTGTGACACCCAAGGCTGCGCATCGGGCAACATAGAGGTCATAGTCCATGATGGAGTACCACCACAGATCCGTACACACACCCGCCACACGGGTTGCTCTTGTGCGCTTCCCCCCGATGCGATACTGATTGCCACGCATCTTGTAGACACTGGGGCAAGTGTTCCCTACGAACCCATGAGCCATGCCCGCTTCGGCGTAAGCCCGCGTGACCTGAAATCGCCCGTACATTAGATTCGTATCGAATACTTCGTCGTCTACTGGAGCCAAGTCACGCAGATCGTTGGCGATGACTAGCTTGCCCGAAGCTACATTGATGTTAAAGGTGTTCGTGACGTTCCCTTCGGGATTCGGACATGCGGTACCCATAAGGCGCACGTCTCGGCCGTTGGTCTCGACCTTTGCGTCCAGGGATGCATCCCCGCAGAAGGGGCAGCGCGCGTACTGATACGCGCGCAGAGTACCGATGGGCACCCACTCATCTAGTGCGGTACCCGCACCCAAAGCCGCGAGAAGCCGTGTGGCCTGATCATTCGAGGGGGGGTTGTCGCCGTACAGACGAACGGCAGACAATTCCCTGTTACGAACGTTCAGGGGGCGGAACCACTGGGCGTCCCGCCAGTAGGCACCATTCTTATGGTGCCCGTTCCAGTCGAGCGCGCTGAAATCCATCTTGAGGATGGCATCCTCAAGATCGTACCTGATCTTGATGTCCAGGGAGCCTTCTGCCTGGAAAGTTCGCAGCGGATTCGGGTCATAGAACACGCAGCCCAAGTTCGTCTCGACAGGCGATCCGTCGACCAGGACGACAACGCGGTCGTGGTGTGCAGGGGACTCGAAGATCGGGACATAGTGGGAGAAAATCGCCCGCGAGACGAAATCCCCGTAAGAGACGATGACGCTATCACCCTCGACATATTCGAGTCGGACACCGTTTAGGCTTTGGAGAAACGAATGATCCTTAATCATGGGGGCCGGATGGAGATCCGATGTGGGGACCGTGTGCTCCGACCCGTCTCGGGCACGCAGAACGGTGTGGCTCGGCGTCCACGCCACGACGGCATACGTCGCAGGCTGGTTCTTGATGGTCACACGGTCGTTTGGGATGGCGTACATTGGAACTTTCGTTTCGAGTAGGGCTACCTACATGGTAAACGTAGATCCGTCGCCCCCAGAACCGATTTCGGGGTCAGCCCTTGCGCAAAGGCTGACCCCGAAATCGATGCGAATTTCAGTTCCAGTAGATGCCCCGCTGCGTTTACCTTGCAGACGGACAACGCAACCCAAACAAGGAGCCCATCATGCCCTACGAAGAGAAGTTCAATGAGGCCCTCGCCCTGATCGACATTGAAGGTCAGGACGAGATCGGAGACGACGGAATCGGATGGCATGAATATCACGGGGCCTGGGCGAACGACAGCCGCCCCTACGCGATCCGGACTTACGAGGGTCAGGTCACCCTGACCTGGATTGTCGAGGGGGATGAGGATCTCCCCGAGGAGACGGCCGGGTTCTCCCGGCAATCGGACGATGAACTCAAATGTGACCTGGAATTCGTCCCCGTCGCCGGAACCCGTAAGGTCGAAACCGATGATGGCGGAGTGACCCGGTTTACTTGCACCTACGACTATGAGGGGCAGTGCCACCTGCCCGACGACTACGGCGCCAACGACTACGAGCCCGACGACGGCCCCGATTGGTGCTCCGACTGGGAACGCGACTATCCGTAATAGTCGGTTCCGGGGCATCGCAGTCCGCGTTTATAGTGTGAACCACCCACCCACCCACATTGGGAGTCCATGTGAGTAAGAGCCTTTCTCAGAAGCCCGTCTGTTTCTTTGACACTGAGACCACTGGCCTTGAGCCGGGTCGGCAGGAAATCATCGAGGCAGCGATTATTCGGATCAATCCCGATGGGGACCGTGTGGTCTTCAGCACGAAGATCAAGCCGGCGCGGCTCTCTGAGGCTTCTCCGAAGGCCCTGGAGATCAATGGGTACACGGAGGAAGCCTGGGCCAATGCCCCCGCCTTTGCCGACGTGGCCGATAGCATCGTCGAAATGCTCAAGGGGGCCGTGATCGTCGGACACAATGTCCCTTTCGACATGGGGTTCCTGGAGGCGGAACTGAAAATCCACGGGAGGAAGACTTTCGGGCACCACAAGGTCGATACGATGACTCTCGCCTATGAGCACCTCGCCCCGCTTGGGTTGGAGTCCCTGGCCCTCGACAAGATTCGGGACCATCTCGGATGGTCGAAAGACGGGGCGCATACGGCTCTCTTTGACGCCGAGACCTGTGAGCGGCTTTACAACCTGCTTGCCCGAGCGGGTTGGGTCACGCGACTTCGGATCAAGCTCGCCCGACGTTTCGGCCGGGCGGTTGCATGAGGTTCGCCGTCAAGTAGACGACATGCACGTACACATTATCGTTGCGTGCCCGTGCCCTCGGCATTAGTATGCCGTCCACAACGTCGGACGGTGAAACAAATGCAGATCGAATACTTTGCACGGGCGGTGCATGGTGGTCATCGTGTTCGTAAGCTGGACTCCGGGATTTTCGAGGTCGACTGGCCCACGGGGTCTATCCAGTACCCCTCAGTGCGAAAAACGTTGACTGCGATTACCAGTCGCAACCCACAACCGGGGCCGAGTGTGCCCGACCCAAAGATTGGGTTCGCCCGATACTTCAAGATCGGGCGAACCAGCGTGCCTAGCATGGACACGTTGGTGCTATTCAAGTCGCCCTCTCGGTCGAGTACCCGTGGCATCGACCTCGTAAGACGCGGCCATGAGGTCGCCAAGTTGTTTTACGCGGGGTTTGCCCGTAGTTGCGTCAACTATGGATATGACCCGGAAGACGTGTTGCAAGAGGTCTACAAGGGCATCTTGATTCGGAACAAGGGCACCTGCCCTTTTGATGCGTCTAAATCAACTTTTGGACATTACGTCCATTTGATAATCAAGTGCGTGCTCGCGAACTACCATCGCAAGTGGGATCGAGTCACGCAATCCGAACGCCTGGGGATTCACGATGCCGATGGTGATCTCGTAGACGTTGCGGCTTCTGCCGTCTGCCCACACGAATCTACGGAGAAGGCGGAGACGAGTTTGCTCCTTGACCGCATGATATCCTATGCGGTGCGAAATACGCAGCACAAGCAGACGCCTGAGGCGCTGACTCGTGAGATCGCTGAAAAAATGGCGATGGGCTACCGCAAAAGTGACATTGAGGCTTTTTACCGAGGGACGTATCGACCTTTTATGGTCGAACAAGCCATTTCGGCCGTGAAAGACGCGGCGCAGCATTTCAGGGGGCAATTGACCCATTCGTACTAGGTACTTGCTAGTAGAAGCAACCCGCTTCTTAACCAAGAAGGATTTGAGATGATCGTTGGAATTGTCAGTAAAGAAGCACATGCAAAAAACCACGCAGCGTCTTTGACCCATGACGGGCACACGGTTCACCTACTTGGGTCTGACCCAGACATCGATTTCCCAGACAACTTGGACGTGTTGATCCTGCGGCACCTGTCAAGTTCACATGGTGCCTTGGAGAGAGCACGGGCACATGCCAAGGCCCGAAAAATCCCAATGGTGGCCGAGAATGGCCTTTCAGGTATCCGGATGGCGCTTGCTGCGATGAACAACAAGTTCTTCCAAGACGTGACGCTTGCGTCACCCTCAAAGCCCGCTGCGGCCGAAGCCCAACCGCCTGTGGAGGTTGACGAGGATGCTGCGCTGGTGGAAGCTCTCAAAAAGAGTGCGCCGTCCAGCTTTATCCGACAGGTTCTCGCCCCGTATGCGAAGACCCCCGCGCGATTCATGCGGCGTTGCTTCTCGGCCTTGGAAGCCAAGGGAGTTGGAACGCCGACACCGGATCTTTTCAAGCAGCTTTGGGTGCAGGTCTTCCCCAAAGAGAACTACGACGACACGTTGATGTCGTGGTTCTACAAGGCGGGCAACACGTTTCGCTCCATCCCACAGTCGATGCGGGACGCGGTGGTGGATGCGTTCATGGCGGCGGATGCCGGTCGTGGGCACTCCTTTTTCCCGAGCCCGATGCCCACGTTCATTTCTGAGTTGAAGGGGCAAAATCGGGCCTTCCTGTGTTTCTATATGTGGGCGCTGTTGGATAAGCGCCCCAAGCGCACTTCCATCATTACCTACGCCTACCGGGAGCTTACTGGTGGTAAGCAGGTCGATCCCAAGGCGTATCCCTTTTATCGGGATGCCATTGGGTTTGAGGTCACGTTGACCCGCCCCGGTGACGGGTCTGACGGGTCTGACGCCGTTGTCGAAGCCCCGGTGGTGGTCGAAACGGCGCCGGTCGCTAGCTCGACGAGCGAGCCTGCGGTGCTCAAGACGGTTCAGGACGAGATTTTGAATCTTGCGATCCGTCTTGAAGAGTCGGAGAAGCTTTCGCGTGAGGTCAAGACCTTGAGCGAAATCTTGACGGATACGACTCGGGCCATCGCCCGCATTGAGGCCGGGCTTGGGGACACGAACGTCGCCTTGACCATGCAGGAGCAGAAGCAGTCGGAGTCTTGTCGGGATCAACAATTCTTGTCGGGCGAGCTTTCGGATATTCAAACCGAGATGCAGGCCCAGTCCCGCCGTATCGAGGAATATGCCCAATCGTTGACGCAGACCGTCAATGCTCGATTGGGTGAAATCCAAAATATGCTTATGGACTCGGTTTTGGTGGCTGTACAGCAGGAGATCAAATCCGTGCTCGCCCAGACGCCATCCCCATCGGGGTCCATCGAAGACACACTCCGCACGCTCAAGGCATTGGGCGCGGAAGTCACGATCCACATCCCCCGCTAATTCGGCTATCCCCAATGCCCGGTTACAATGAGCCGGGAACCCCACTTAGGGCATCGTTGCCCGCACATGGTAGTTGAAGAACCTGTCAGTCTTTCGACAGACAGGCAAACTTTAATGCCCAAAGCTCCCATTGCATCCACCGATTCGGTTCTAATCCTGGTCAACGACCAGGATTACGTCCCATCCTCGGGTCTATACTCTGCGGCGATACTTTCCGCTGGCAGGCGAGGCCCGTATAGGATTCAACGCTGCGTCCCTTTGATCGGTGCAGACGGGAACCTTTTGATAATCACCACTTCTAACGGAACGGCATCTGTCCGAATCCCGGAAGGGGATCAAGTTCCGATATCGCAAGTCGCGCGGGCAATCAGACTTGCAACGGACATTGTTACGGTGGAAGACCGAGACGGGGTGTTGTCGTTGATTGACAACGACACACCGGGACTTGGCTCGTTTATCCGTTTGTCTGGGGGTGTATGCACAGCGTTGGGTTTCACACAAATTGGCGCACGGGGCAAAGAGATATACCCGCCGTGGCAGTTGGTGACTTACTACGACACCCTGCCCACAGAACTTCCGGCTGGCGTGTTCCCGGTACCTTCGCGGCGACCAAAATTCATACGGCCTCTGGCGGGCAACCCTACAATCAAAATAACCTACGCCGCAATGTCTGATCGGTGTCCGCGATGTGGCGGCACCTACGTCGAGAACGACTATCGTTTCGATATTCAAGGCGACATGGCGTTGATTCAGGACGAGGATCTGCTTTATCAAGCGTGCTTGAAAGCGATTTTGACCGTGCTTGGATCCAATCCGTATCATCCGGCGTATGGGTCGGCGGTTACAACACGTATCGGTGCGAAGGCAATCGCCGCGACGCAGTCGCTTATACGGTCGGATATCCAGACGGCCCTTGAACGAGTCAAATCTCTACAAGCGGCGCAGGGCAAGTATCAGGCAGTAAGTGCTGAAGAACGGCTCTATGCAATAAACAACGTGCAAGTGGACACAGATCCAAATGATCCGACGACATTTCAGGCTCAGGTTACAGTCAAAAATGCGTCCAATCGGACTGTGCTCCTGAACATTGTGTTCACGGTTCCAGGTGTCGTCGCCTTGAAGGGCACGAATGGGTTAAGCTTGGGGATTCAGCCGACAGTCATCGGTAACGCCTGAGAGGTTGGGGATGAAGGATACGAATCGCAAGAAGAAAGCCGAGCTACTCTATCGTATGACGCATGACATCATGTCTTTGCAGGATGCGATTCGCGAGTATGCTCTGTTGGAACCCTCTTTCCGAGCGGTGTTGCCGCTTTTGGAACGAATCGATCATCAAGTCGACGTAGAATCACAGATTTTGGGTGATGTGGAAGAGTTGATCTGATGGCAGCACTTGTCACAATCACAGGTCCAGACGGCTTGGCTAGAAGTACGTTGGCCTTCAGCACGACGATTGCACGAAAATTTGTGCAGGGGTCGTTACCAGAGGACGCAATTGACTTCCAGGTTTCCGTCAACGGCTCTGGCTATTCGTCGGATCCATCGCTGGCCTTGTGGGGTGACGGCAGCTTCACAGTCCCGAATCCCATGTACGAACCGGATGGACTGGTTTTACTTGCTGGGATGAATACGATATCGGTGCGGGCCATTGATCCTTCGGGCATGGCGTCATCACCGGCAGTCGCCACAATCTGGTTGGTAACGGACGCCAATATTG